>DAOVTU010000377.1 GCA_030632925.1 Candidatus Krumholzibacteriia bacterium
CGCGCGCACCCGCATTGGCACCGGCCAGCAGCGCACCGGCACCCATGGCAGCCATCAACAAGCGGGCTGTTTTGCCGGTATGTATTTTGCGGACCACCGTGGCGGTTACTGCTTTGCCTTCGGCATCCAAATCGTGCTGCTGCCCGCCGACCATGCCCGCCGGACCCACCGCATCAGCCACCAGGCTCACCAGCGGTCCCGCCAACCTGCCGGCACTCGCAGCCAGCAGAGAAAATGCCCGGGCATGCAGTCCATCGCCCGCCAGGATCGCCGTGGCTTCGTCGAAGGCCACATGGCAGGTCGGTCGCCCGCGGCGCAGGTCATCGTCATCCATGGCTGGCAAGTCGTCATGGATCAACGAGTACGTGTGCAGCATCTCCAGGGCGCAGGCCGCCACCAACGCCTGCTCGCGATCGACCGGTGTCGTTTTGCGCTTCGCCGCTATCGCATCCCAGGTCCACAACAGCAAAACGGGCCGTAGGCGTTTGCCTCCGGCCAACAGGCTGTGCTCCATGGCTTTTTTCAATCTCGGAGGCACGCCTTTTTCGCCCTTGAGCAGACGCCGCAGGGATTTTTCAATCCTGCGGCGTTCGGCTTTCAGTTCGCGGTCCAGATCGCGGTCCAATTCACGCTTCGTTTCAACTGGCGCCATCAAAGCCCTCCGCCCGGCACATGGCTTCCCAGGTGTTCTCCAGCAACATGGCGATGGTCATGGGCCCCACGCCGCCGGGCACCGGCGTCATGGCACTCGCGTGCCCCAGCAGGCCATCAAAATCGACATCCCCCACCAGGCGCGTGCCCGACTTTCTTTCCGGCGCGTCGATCCGGTTGATGCCCACATCAACCACCACGGCGCCTTCGCCGACATAATCGCGACCGATCATGCGTGGCACACCAATGGCCGCCACCACCACATCGGCGGCACGGGTCACGGCGCTCAAATCCTTGGTACCCGAATGGCACATCGTCACGGTCGCGTTGCCGTCCTCCCGCTTCAAGGAAAGCAGCAGGCTCAGCGGCCGGCCCACGATCACGCTGCGCCCCACCACGGCCACGCTCTTGCCGGCCATGGAAATCCCATAGTGGCTCAGCATGCGCAGGACCCCCTTGGGCGTACAAGGCACAAACCCGGGATTACCCGCCACCAAACGCCCCAGATTCACGGGGTGGAATCCGTCCACATCCTTCTCGGGCAATACACTCAACAGCACCTTGTCCTGATCCAGGCCCTTGGGCAAAGGCAACTGCACCAGGATGCCATCAATGGCCTGGTCGTTGTTCAGCTCTTTGATCAGTGCCAACACATCAGACTCGGGGGTCTCGGCAGGCAGGCGGTGGGTCACATGATGGAACCCGACTTCGTCGCAGCCCTTTTCCTTATGGCTCACGTACACTGCAGAAGCAGCGTCATCGCCCACCAGCACCACAGCCAGACCGGGCCGGCGCGGCGCAGTCGCCATCCGTGATTTCAACTCGGCAAAAACAGCATCCCGCACCGGGATGCCCTTCAGGCGCATGGTCTCCACTTCATCCTCCGCAATATTGACCCCACTTCGCGACCGACTAGTTCGCATACGACTAGTTCGCAAACGAACTGGAGCGTGTTTCCCTGATGACCATGATCTTGATCTGGCCAGGATATTCCAACTCGCCTTCGACCCGCCGGCTGATCTCTTCGGCCAGCACGGCCGCATCCGCGTCCGACACCTTGGTGTGGTTCACCATCACGCGCACCTCGCGGCCCGCCTGGATGGCGAAACTTTTTTCCACACCCTCAAAGCTGTCGGCGATCTCTTCCAGATTTTCCAGTCGTTGCACGTACGAGTCGACACTTTCACGACGGGCGCCCGGCCGGGACGCCGACACCGCATCGGCGGCCGAGGTGATGAAGGTGTACGGCGTGGTCGGGTCGACATCCTGGTGATGGCCACCCACGGCGTTGATCACCGCTTCGGGTTCGCCAAATTTCTTGCAGAGCCGCGCTCCGATCAAGGCATGAGGGCCCTCGATCTCGTGGTCCGCCGCCTTGCCGATATCGTGCAGGAATCCACAGCGCTTGGCCAGGCGTGGATCCAACCCCAGCTCGCTGGCGATCACGGCCGACACCGCCGCCACCTCCGCCGAATGCTTCAACAGGTTTTGCCCATAACTCGTGCGGTAATTCAGCCGGCCGATATAAGGGAACATGTCCGGATTCACATTCTGCAGCGCCTGGTCCAGGCAGGCCTGCTCTCCGATTTCCCGAATTTTTTCCTGCATCTCCTCGTCGGTCCGTTTGACCACTTCTTCGATGCGGCCCGGATGAATTCGGCCATCACGGATCAGAATCTCCAGGGACTGCCGCGCCACCTCGCGCCGCACCGGATCAAAGCCCGAGACGATCACTGCACCAGGGGTATCGTCGATGATCACATCAACGCCAGTGGACATCTCGAAGGCCCGGATGTTGCGCCCTTCGCGACCAATGATGCGGCCCTTCATGTCATCGCTCGGCAGGTCCACCACAGAGACGGTGCTCTCAGCCACATGTTCCGAAGCGTAACGCTGAATAGCCAGGCTGAGAATTTTCATGGACTCGCGCCGCGACGTGCGTTCGGTTTCTTCCCGCACACTCTGCACGCTCTTGGCCGCGGCATGCCGCGCGTCGTTGATCAGGTTTTCCATCAGATGCTGCTTGGCATGCTCGGCGCTCATGCCGGCAATCTGCTCCAGCTTCTGGTTCTGTTCGGCCAGCACTTTGTCCAGCGCGGACTGGTCCGCCGTCAGCTTCTCATTCCGCTCGCGCACCTCGGCACTCTGTTCATCCAGCCGCGTTTCCTTCTGATCGATGAAGGACACCTTCTTGTTCAGGTTGTCCTCACGCTGATCCAGGGTTTCCTGCCGGCGCCGCGACTCGGTCCGCAGCTTCTCTGTTTCCTGATCAAAGCGGTGGCGGGCCTTGAAGACCTCGTCCTTGGCTTCGTGGTCGGCATCCTTCAGGATCACGCGCACTTTATCTTCTGCCTGGGTAATCAGGTTTTCGCTCACAGAGCCCGCCTGGCTCTCCTGTCTTTTGGCCGCCACCCGCGCACCCACCAAACCCATCACAAAGGACAAGACCGCAGCGCCTATGACGTAGACTAACGTCGGAATTTGCGGCATGGCAACTCCTTCTGGTACAAAACCGGTCATTTATGAATGCCGGTCATTTATGAATGATAAGGGAAATCGGAAAAAGAAATTGGGGAATACACCCCGCCCGGTCGTGTGAGTCGGAGCAACTGAACCGAGTTGCTCCAGGTGGGTTTCCTGTTCCGACGTTCAACCATCTCCAGTAAACTGGAGCGCAGTTGGCGGCCGAAAACTCCGGAATCCCTCTTAGAAAGTGTTGGCTCACTTGTACGACACATCACGTGCCGGGCAGGGAATTCTAGCCTTCGCCTGCCGAAGAGGCATCGCTGCCATCTTCAGGCTTGCTATCGGTACTGTCAGTTCCGACTTCTGCGCTCAGAAGCCGCATCAACTGTTCAGAGCGGTCATCTATGGTCACCGCGGATTCGAGGCGTTTCTGTTGTTCACGAAACAGTTCGTCTGCAATATTCACTGCGGCCAGGATCGCAACCTTGGCCGTGGACGCAACCGAGGAGTTGCGCGCGACTTCATTCATCCGCTCGTCGACGAACTGGGCCACCTTCTGGACATAATCAGAATCGGCGTCACCCTTGAGGGTGTACTCCTGTCCAAAGATGTTGACTGTCACGCTCTCTGGTTCCCGCATGGACCGCTTCCCGTTTTTTGGCCGGTCAATTCCCGGATTTCCGAAATCCGACAGGAACAAGGCTTGGCTCCTAACCTAAAGCTTCCAGCTTCTCCAGCAGGCCGCCCACCTTGTCCTCGATTTCTTTCCTCTTCTCCTCGTAATCCTCGACGTTGCCGGCCTGCTGGCTGGCCTCTTCGAGTTCGTGATTCAACCTTGTGGCCTCTTCTTCCAGGCCGCCCAGTCGGGCTTCCATCTCCGTAACCAGACCTTCCAATTCGCCATTGCGATTGGTCAGCCGCTGGTTTTCGGACCGCAGTTCCTTGATCAGTTCAACCGCCTCGAGAACTTTAGTCTCGAGCACATTGAGATTGCTGTCCATCTTTTACGCTCTCTTCCGTGATCACGCGTTTAGTTGTGTGCACTTTATCAGATGCTGCGAGCAGCCAAACCTGTTTTTAATCGGCCTCAAACCCTCGGTTCGATGGCCAGATCCTC
>DAOVTU010000288.1 GCA_030632925.1 Candidatus Krumholzibacteriia bacterium
CGGACGAACTGCTGTCGGATGTTCGTCCCCTCATCCAGGAGGCTTTTGGCTGCCCGGGCGTTGACCAGTACGGTTGTGCGGAAATGGCCACCTTCGTCTCACAGCAGGACAATAGCGAATACCTGGTGCATCCCGAACATGGTTTCCTGGAAATACTCGACGACCAGGACAAGCCCGTTGGTCCTGGCGAAACCGGTGAGGCCATCTGCACTGGATTCATCAATCGGGCCATGCCCCTGTTGCGCTATCGGCTGGGTGACCGCCTCACGGCTACGGACACGACATCTGGACCGGACAATCGGTGCCCGGTATTTGCTGAAATCGAGGGCCGCAGTGACGATGTCCTGTACAGCCCGGACGGCCGCCCCCTGGGCCGCTTTTCGCCCATCTGGAAAGTTGTCGATGGAATTTATGAGACGCAGGTCATTCAAAAATCCCTGTCCAGCCTCGATATTAATATCGTGGTCGACCCGGAATTTCTGGCTGACCCTGGCCGGGAAGAAATCTTGGAACAGGAAATTCGGAAAAGAACTGGCAATGAGATGACCATCCATTTCCACTATCTGGATTCGATCGCCAAGAACCGGAACGGGAAGTTCAAGACCGTCATCTCTGAGGTTCAGCCATCATGACGAAACCGGCGATGGACTCGACAACCAAAACCGTCACCCTCAACGCCATCGGCGACATCTGTCTCGGCGACAGCCTGATCAGCCTGGGCTTTGGCATCCGCAGCACCATCGCAGCCAAAGGGCCCGAGCACCTCTTCCGCCACGCCGCGCCCATATTGCAGGACGCCGATTTTCTGTTCGGCAACCTCGAGTGCGTGCTTTCGGATGAGGGCTGGGATGAAAGCAATCCCAAGTCGCAATACCTGCGGGGAACGCCTGCGGCTATCGAGGCCCTGACTCCTCTCGGGTTTGATGTCCTGAACGTCGCCAACAATCACACCCTGCAATATGGGCCAGAAGCTTGGCAGGAGACCCTGGCCCAGGTCAGAGAGGCCGGAATCGAAACGCTGGGCACCTCAACGTCGGCATCAGGCAGCGACAGCCCATACCACTCCCCCCCGGTGATTCTGAGCAGGAACGGACTGCGCATCGGGATTTTGGGGTACAGTTATGAGCACGAACAGTATTTTGAAGGCCCGCCCCTGTACGCCGTGGGCGACAGGGAGCACATCCTGGCTGACTTGAATCGGTTGCGGACTGAGGTGGATTTCACCGTGATCTCCCTGCATTGGGGACTCGAATACATGTCCTACCCTTCCGGCGATATGGTGGACCTGGCCCACGGGTTGATCGACGCCGGGTGCGACGCCATCCTGGGGCACCACCCCCACGTTTTGCAGGGCACCGAACGATATGGCCAGGGAGTGATCGCCTACAGTCTGGGCAATTTCATCTTCGACAAGATGTGGTGGGATCCCTGCCTCGACACAGCTATCGCCAAGCTGAAATTCACCACCGGACCCGAACGCCGGGTTGACCTGGAAATGATTCCCTTGCGGATCAACAGCGAATTTCAACCGGTCCAACCCGCAGGTGCCGAGGTGCAGCGGGCCCAACACCGTTTGGAAAAACTGGACCGTAAGGTGCACCACGATGCTGCTGCAAAGGGCCCCTCCTACGGCCTGCGGCAAAAATTCATTTTGCAACTCTTGAATGTGGCCAAGATGGGGCACATCTTTGCCAATCTCTCGCACTACAAGAGCAACATTCGACGTCATCTCATTCTGCGGAAAGTGTTGAGAATTTCGTGAACAAACCGATGTCTCAGCCCGAAACCAACTCTGCCACCGGCCAGCGGATCTGCTTTGTATACAAGGAAGACTACCCCTGGGATGTGCGGGTCGAGAAGATCCTCAAGACCCTGTCGGCTGCTGGTCACGACCTGTCGTTGATCTGCCGCAATACAAAGCGCCTGGCCCGGGAAGAGCAGACCGAAGAGTTTTCCATCCACCGCCTGCCGGCCCTGTCCGCACTCGGTGGCAAGCTCGCCAACCTGTTCAGCATCCCCTTCTATTTCAACCCGTTCTGGTTCTATTGGATGTTGCGCTACACCCGCGCCATCAAACCGCAGGTGTTGATCATTCGCGACCTGCCGTTGATGCCGCTGGGGATCCTGGTCGGCAAAATCGTCGGTGCGAGAGTCATCTTTGACATGGCTGAATGCTACCCTGAGATGTACGCCTCGACCATGCAGTTCAGCGACAACAAATTGGTGAAATTCCTGTTCAAGAATCCGGGCTTTGCCGGCCTCATGGAGAAATTTTCGTTCCGCCATGCGGCCCACGTTTTTGTAATGATAGAAGAAAGCCGCGACCGGCTCATTCGCCTTGGCGCGGATCCGGACCGGATCACCATTGTCAGCAATACGCCCAGCACCATGGGCACGGAGAAGCCCCGTCGCCATGGGGCGGACGAGGTGCTGCGCCTGCTCTATGTCGGCTTTGTCACCCGTATCCGTGGCACGGACAACGTGCTGCATGGACTGCGGGCGTATCTGGACTCGCAGGAGAATCCCGTTAAGGTCGAGTTTGACGTGATCGGCATCGGGGCTGCCCTCAGCGGCTATCGTGAGTTGTGCCACGAACTGGATCTGGACGACCATGTGAATTTTCACGGCTGGTGTTCGCAGGAATTCGTGGACGAGTTGTACGACCGCAGTGATGTCGGTGTCCTGACTTACCACGTGTGCTCCCACTGGAACCACACGATTCCCAACAAGCTGTTCGACTACATGCTGGCCGGGATGCCCGTTCTGGCCACGAATGTCGGCCCGATCAAGCGCATCGTCGAGGATGTCGAGTGTGGCCTCATTTTCAATGACAACGATGCCGACGGTTTCGCGCAATGCCTGGCTGCCCTCACCGACGCCGAACTGCGCAACCGCATGGCCGGCCAGGGAACCGAAGCGGTCACCAGGCAATACAACTGGGAAGTCGATACAGCGAGGATGCTGGAGGCCCTCAAGGGTGTGAGTGCTTGACAACCCGGGGCTCAGGCCTTGAAATTCAGCAAAATCAGCCCCGTAGGGAGGGGCACCACAATACCTCGCAACCAGGATACCCAATTTGCCGCAAGCAAATCAAACCAACCGCGGTTTCACCGCCCTCCGCCCCTACCTGACCCTCCTCAAGGGCCAGGAACTCCACCTCCTGCTCGCCACCCTCCTAATGATCGCCTCCACCGCCGTCAGCCTCGCCATCCCCATCTTCGCCGGCAAATTCGTGGACACCATCAACTCCGCGTCTTCCGCCGCCCCCTCACTGACCGGCCGCAACCTCATCTTTCTGATCGCCCTGCTCATCCTCCAACTCTGCGGCACCTTCGCCTTCACCGTCGTCTCCGCCCGCCTGGGCCTGCGCACCGTCACTCGCCTGCGCCAACGCCTCTTCGCCCACCTCCTGGAACTCCCCAGCCTCTACTTCACCGACCAAAAAGCCGGCGACCTCTCCAGTCGCGTCACCAGCGATGTCGGCAGCATCCAATACCTGCTCACCACGGGCCTCGTCAGCCTCGCCCGCGCCCTGCTCACCCTCGCCGGCGCCCTGGTCCTGATGTTCAACCTCAACCCTCGCCTGACCACCGTGGTGCTGCTCCTGATCCCCAGCACCATCCTCTTGGTCCGCATCTTCGGCTCCAGGCTCCAAAAACTTTCCCGCCGCATGTACGACGAGCTCGGCCGCATCAGCAGCCACGTGCAGGAAACCGTGGCCGGCATCCGCACCCTCAAGGTGTACAACAACCAGAACCACGAAGAGAACCGTTTCAGCGGGATGATCAACACCTACATGGCCGCGGGCATGAAGCGCGCCTGGTTGTCGGCCGCTCTGGAATCGGGCATCCAGATCAGCCTCTGGATCTGCCTCATCGGCGTCATGATCTACGGCTTCGCCCTCACCGCCCGGGGCGAAACCACCGGTGGCCAGTTGGTGGCCTTCCTGCTGCTGGCCTTCCGCGTCGCCATGCCCCTGGCCTCGATGACCAATCTCTACTCTTCCGGACAGGGCGCCATCGCGGCGGCCGGCCGCCTGGACGACATTTTTGCCATGACGCCGGAGCGCCAGCCGGGCGCGCCCGTTCCCGCCCCCATCCACGGCGCAGCCGGCATCACCCTGGACAACGTCACGTTCCGTTACCCCGGCACGCCGGATGACCAAGCCATCCTCGACGAAATTTCGGTTGTCATCAAACCCGGCCAATGGGTTGGCATCGTCGGCCCTTCGGGCGCCGGCAAAACCACCCTGGCCGGATTGATCATGGGCCTGTTCCCGCCCACCACCGGCGAGCTGCAATTGGACGACCGGCCGTACCGGGATTTCGAACTGGCCGAACTGCGCTCGCGCATGGCCTTTGTCGCCCAGGATCCCATGCTCTACGACCTTTCCCTGGCCGAGAACATCCGCTTCGGCCTGCAGGATGCCACCGACGAGGCCGTGCGCCAGGCGGCCAACGAGGCCGGTGTGCTGGAATTTGCCGACCGCCTGCCCGCAGGGCTCGACTCGCTGTGCGGCGAGGGTGGCGCCCGCCTCAGCGGCGGACAAAAGCAACGCATCTCTCTGGCGCGCGCTTTTCTGCGCAACCCCGGTCTGCTGATCCTCGACGAACCCACCAGCGCCATGGACGCCGCCTCGGAGCAAGGCATACAAAAATCACTGCAAAAATTGATGTCTGGTCGCACTGCGCTGGTTATTGCACACAGATTTTCACTTGTGCGTGATTTGGATCTCATTTTAGTGATCTCCGAGGGCAAGATTGTTGAATCCGGTGAGCATCAGTCCCTTATGGAGGCGGGTGGCCTATACCACCACTTGTATAGCTTGCAACAGGGCAACGATAATGGAGATCGTTTTTCTAAATCTTTGATTGACTAACCGGATTACTTGTGATATAATACTTCCTCAATGAAAAAGCACTCGGCCCAATTTTTTGAGGGCCATTGTTCGATTGTCTCATTATCCGCCGCCCCCAAAATGGAGTTTTGGGGTGTTGGGGACTGGAGGGTTCCGTGGAGAAGAAAACTTACCGCAAACCAG
>DAOVTU010000670.1 GCA_030632925.1 Candidatus Krumholzibacteriia bacterium
ATGGTCTGGGCGTCGAGGCCGTGGCGGGCCAGTTCAGAGTCCAGGGGCACCGCACTGTTGCTGCTGATGGGGCCGCTCAGCTGAGGGCAGTTGCCGCCGCCACCGACGGGGAACATGACCTGGTTCCAATCGCGGGCCGAGATGCTGGTCACGTCACGGGCAACGCTCAGGTCGGCTGCCGCGGTGATCCAGTGCGAAGTGCTGTTGGTATTGGTTTGGGGCGGGCACACCAGCAGGTACAGACGTTCCCAGGGCAGGGGCACGGCGGCGAAGCCGGGAGCCTGGTTGAAAAAGCCGACGGTGTCCAGGTCGCGGGCCAGGGCCAGGTCGATATCCGTGGCCACGAAGTCGCGTGGGTCGGCGCCGGGGTTGACCCGGAAGGTGAGGGATTTCCAGACCGGTGGTGCCGGATGACTGCTGTTGGGGCGGCATTCCAGATCAGGCCGGGGCGCCGGGTCGGAGGCGCGCAGGCGGGCCGGTCCCGTGCCCAGGGGCCAGGTCCAGCCCGGTTGCCGGATGGTCACCGCGGCCGCCGGATGGGCCAGCAACAAGGGAAAGCGGGCCTGGGGTTCGGGTAATTGCACAGCCAGGCGCCGGGCGTCCACGGCGGTGATGCTGCTGGCGCGGGCGTTGATCCAGTTCCAGGGCGAGGCGGCCGCGTGCCGGTCGGCGTTGATCTGGTTGTCGGCCCAGGCGCGGCGCACGTCTTCGGCGGTGACACGGGTGCCGTCCCAAAAGCGGGCGTCTTCGCGCAGGGTGAAAATCCAGGTGGTGCTGTCTTCGGTGCAGGTCCAGTTTTCGGCCAGGCCGGCGGTGGCCGTGCCGTCGCAGGCGACGTTGACCAGGGTCTCGTAGAGCTGGGCAAAAACGACCCGCTCGGAGCGGTTGTGGGGCACTGGTGCGTGCTGGGGCCGGACCTCATCGGTCAGGGCAAAAATGAAATTTCCGCCGGGTTCAGCCGGATCGCTGAGCACCTCGCAGCCCTCGCGGGCCGTGCTGAGGGTGCCGTCGGCGGCAGGCCAACGATCTGGCAGGATTTCCGCCGGGCCGGAGGACGAACCGCCGCCACCGGTGCTGCTGCAACCATTCAGTACGAGCAACAGGCCGACTGCCATGGCAGTCAGTGCGAGTTGGGGGCTTGAATTGAGGCGTTTGGCGGACATCCGGACTCTCTTTGATTGGTGGCACCGTGCCTGACAATGGACCGCCACGCGTGCTGTGACAACAGGAAATGGTGCCCGTGGTTCCCGCCGCCATTTCCCGGTCCAGCCTTTTGATGACGGGCGGGCCTTCTCGTTATATGCTTGGAGCGAAATATCTGATGGAGCCTGTGCTCGACCACGACAACAACGATGAGGTTTTCCGGCTTGAATCATCCGCGCTGCCCGTCCGGCGCCCACGCCGTGCCCGTGTGGGCCACCTTGAAAAAACTGTTGGGCCCCTCGCGGCAAAACCGGGCCATGTGGGGTGTCGTTTGCCCTTCCTGCGAGGTCGATCTGAAGGTGTCCAAGGCGCGGGTTCTGCTCATCGCTGCGGCCGGCATATTTTTCGGCAGTCAGACTTCGACGCTGCTGGTTTTGCGCGAAATGAGCGCGACTGAATTCTGGTTGGCGAAACTTTGGCTCATTGTCGGGTTTTACGCCATTGCCGTGTTTTTTCTGCTGAAACTGGAGCCCCTCGAATGAGTCGAAAACGCGATGTGCGGGCGATGATCGTCCTGCTGGTGGTAGTTTTGGCCGGGATGATCTTCGGATCCCATTCTCCGGCCGACGCCATGGTGCCTGAAGACCTGCTGACCATGCGGTCGGTGGCGCTGCAGGGTGTCAGCCCCAAGGGCGACTATCTGATATACAGCATCGCCGCCTGGGACGAAACCTCGCGCAGTCAAAAAAGCACGATTTACCGCCGCGACCTGGTCACCGGCAAGGACCAACTCCTCTTCACCCCGGAAGACAATTCCTGGAGTCCAGTCATCCGGCCTGATGGCGCGGCGATTGCCTACCTGCGTACAGTCGACGAGGGCACGGAAATTTGGTTGATGGACGACAAAGGCGGCGCCCGTGAGCGGTTGAGCAACGGGCCCGGAAGTTTTGGCGGCTTGCACTGGGCGCCTGATGGCACGGCTGTGGCCTGGGTCAGCAGCGGGCAGGCCGGAGATTATGAAGGCGCGCCGGGGCACTATGTGGTGGCCGACGACATCGGATTCAGGCATCTGGGCGACGGGTATCGGCAGGGTGCGCTGCGCCAGTTGTTTGTTATGGATCTGGCCAATGGTGATGCGCGGCGGTTGGTCAACGGTGACCTGGATGTGCGTTCGCTGAGCTGGTCGCCGGACAGCAAGCAATTGGTTTTTGCAGCCAAGCGGCGCGTTGATCTGGGGCTGAATTTGAATTCTGACCTGTGGCGGGTGGCGCGCCTGGGCGGACAACCGGTGCAGTTGACCACCAACCCGGGCGACGACCGGGATCCGCACTGGCACGCGCAGGGCTGAATAGCCAATCTAGGGCTTACAACGCCACTGTTGTTAACGGTTCCTGAGGCGTTGGCCGA
>DAOVTU010000168.1 GCA_030632925.1 Candidatus Krumholzibacteriia bacterium
CAGATACCGCCGGTGAGAACTTCGTCGAAAGCCCTGGGTGCCAACTGGCTGAGGCCTTCCCTGTCCCACCGGCGGTGAACTGTTTCAATATCGCTGTCATCCAGGCCGATCACATGGGCGCCTTGCCGGCGCAGCAGGCCACCGGCTGCGCAACCACTGCGCGCCAGACCCACCACCCAACAGAGTTTGCCCTTCATGTCCGGCCCTCTCACTACTTACTGCAGCTTGATGGACGACATGCCCACCAGCAAAAGCAAAATGCCCACGATCCAGAACCGCACCACGACCTGGGTTTCGGACCATCCGGTCAATTCGAAATGATGATGCAGGGGCGCCATGCGGAACAACCGCTCGCCCTTGGTGCGTCGGAACCACAGCACCTGCAGCATGACCGAAACGGCCTCAACCACAAAAATGCCGCCGATGACCACGAGCAGAAATTCCTTCTTCACCAGGATGGCCACCGTGCCGAGGGCCCCGCCCAAAGCCAGGCTGCCCGTATCGCCCATGAAAATCCGGGCAGGATGTGCGTTGAACCACAAAAAGCCGATGCCCGCCCCGACCACCGCGGCGCAGTACACCGTCAACTCGCCCGCTTCGGGCAGGTTCAGCATGTTCAGGTAGTCGGCAAAAACCGCGTGGCCCGTCAGGTAGGAAATCACCGCGTAGCCAGCAAAAGCGAGAGAGCTGAGTCCGATGGCCAAGCCGTCCAGGCCGTCCGAAAGGTTCACCGCATTGCTGGTCCCGGTGACCACCAGCACCACCAGCGGAATGTAGAACCAGCCCCAGTTGATGAGCACGTCTTTCAGGAAAGGCACGCTGGTCTGCGTGACCAGAGCGCCGTCTCCACCGCCAAAATACAACACGCCGCCCAGCAGCAAACCATAGCTGACCTGCCCCACCAGCTTGAAGCGGCCGATCATGCCCTTGGGCCGTTTCTTGACCACCTTCAGGTAGTCGTCAATGAAACCGATGATGCCCATCCAGATGGTGCCCAACAGGGCCAGCAGCACGAAGCGGTTGGAAAGATCAGCCCACAACAGGGTCGGAATCACGATGGCCGTCAGCACCAGCACGCCACCCATGGTCGGGGTGCCGGCTTTTTTCTGGTGATGCTCCGGACCATCGCTGTCGATGGTTTCGCCAATCTGCAGGGCCTCCAGTTTGCGGATAACCCAGCCGCCAAAAATGAAGCAGATCAACAGCGCGGTCACCGTGGCGTAGGCCGACCGGAAGGTGATGTACTTAAAAACGTTGAACAACGCGTAGTGTTCGCTCAACGGATACAGCAGATGATAAAACATGGACGCCAGCCTCAGATCTGGGTTTCGTCGGACTTGTCGGATTCCTCGCAGGCCGCAGCCAGCAGGGGGAGAATCTTTTCCATGGCCGCGCTGCGCGAGCCCTTGATCAGGATGCGGTCGCCAGGTCGAGTACGACTCGCCAGCCAGCCCGCCGCCACGTCCTGCGTCGCGCAATAATGGCCACCGCCGCCCATGGCGTCAAAACCTTCGCTCAGGGCCCGGGCCTGCGTGCCCACTGCCACCAGGATATCCAGCGCCGTGGCACCCAGTTGCCGCCCCGTTTCGCGGTGAATTTCCACCGCGTCGGGACCCAACTCAGCCATGTGCCCGAGCACTGCAAAAGTGCGCCCGGCCATCTGGCCACCGCCAAGATCCAACAGGGACTGCACGGCCGCAGTCATACTGCCCGGGTTCGCGTTATAGGCATCATCCAGCACGATACGTCCTGCAATTTCCAGTTTCACGCCGCGGTGAGGGCTGCCTATGAAGGCGCCCAGACCCTGGCGTATTTCGTCATCGGTGGCGCCCAACTCGCGGGCGGCCAAAATCGCCATGGCCAGATTGGCCGCATTGTGTTCGCCGGGCAAGGGCACCGGCCAGGCCACCCCGTCCAGCAACAGGCTCGCGCCTTCTACATCATTCTGACCGGACCATTGATGGTCGCCGGTATTCTGTCCGCACGAAACCACTTTGCTGCCTGCGCGGGCTTGCCATTGGGGCCAGCCCGGGCTGTCGGTATTGAGGATCGCGGTGCCGTCTGTACCCAGATGATCCAGCAACTCACCCTTGCCAACTATGATTCCCTCCAGCGAGCCAAACTCGGCCAGATGGGCCGGCGACGCATTGGTGATCACACCCACATCGGGTTTGGCCAGGCCAGCCAGGTAGTCGATCTCGCCCACGGCCGAGGCGCCCATTTCGATGACCGCAAACCGGTGCTCGGGCCGCAAGCCTAGCAGTGTCAGCGGCAAGCCCAGATGATTGTTGAAATTGCCGGCCGTGGCGTGGGTCGGCCCGGCGCCAGCCAGCACCGCCGCCAGAAAATCCTTGGTCGTGGTTTTGCCGTTGGTGCCGGTGACTCCCACCACGCGCACCGCCAGACGATTGCGCCAGGAGCTAGCCAAAAACGCCAGAGCGGCCTGGGCATCGGTGCAGAGCAGGGCCCCTGCTTCGGGGGCAGCTTCGGCACCCTGCAAGGGGTCCTCGCCGGCCGCCACATCAGTCAGCACCCAACCGCCACGGGCCAGCCACGCTGCCGCAAATTGGCGGCCGTGCACATGTTCGCCGGGCAGGGCAATAAAAAGTTCGCCAGCCTCCAGCAGACGCGAGTCCAACCGGGCGCCGGCAAAAGTATTGTCCACCAGGCCAACGGTGTCTTCCGGACTATGAGCAACCATACCACCGGGGCCGGACAAGAGAACAGACTGCAGCAATCCCGCCTCATGCAACAGGGAGACCGCCTCACTCAGGGCAAAACCCCAAGCCGGTCCTTTGGCTGTCACCGCGGCGTTCATCAGCGTGTTTCCGTTTCGTTTGTGCCTTGCCCAGCAACCCACTCCCGCACGATGCGGCGGTCGTCCAGGTCCAGCACCTGGTCTCCTACGATTTGATAATCTTCGTGTCCCTTACCCGCCACGATGACGATGTCGCCCTCACGCGCGTCAACCAGGGCCGCTTCGATGGCGGCGGTGCGATCAACCACCACTTCGCATCCGGCGGCCCGCGGGTTGGCCACGGCCTCATAGCCGGCCACAATGTCGGCACAGATCGCCTGCGGGTCTTCGCTGCGCGGGTTGTCCGACGTGATCCAAACCCGGTCACTGCCGGCGGCTGCCACCTCGGCCATCAGGGCCCGCTTGCCGCGGTCCCGGTCGCCGCCACAACCAAAAACCAGCAGCAGGCGCTGGTCGGTCAATTCTTCGCAGGCCGTCAACACGGCGGCCAAGGCGTCATGAGTGTGGGCATAATCCACCACGGCGATGGCGCCGGAGGGCAAAACAATGCGTTCCAGTCGTCCAGGCACCTGGTCCACGCCAGCCAGGGCCTGCGCGCACTCTTCCGGTTCCAGCCCGAGGCCCAGCCCCGTGGCCAGTGCAGCCGTCAGGTTCTCGACATTGAAGCGCCCCACCAGAGGGCTCTCGATTTTCCATTCCCGATTCTGCCACATCACCTTTAAACGCGTGCCGGTCAGGGACAGTTCCGCAGCGGTGACGGTCAACTCGGCTTCGACCCCGGCATTTGGTACGGCGCAATAGCGAATGACCCGCTTGTCGCCGGTATCCAGCTTGGCCAGATGGGCATCGCCCACATTCAGCACCAGCGCGCCCGGCAAGCCGGTGCCCACGCCCACTTCGCCAGCGTGCAGAAATTCCATAATCCGGGCTTTGGCGGCCAGGTATTCACCCATGTCGGCGTGGTAGTCGAGGTGGTCGCGGCCCAGATTGGTCATCACGGCCACATCCAGGCCCAGGCCTGCGGTGCGCTGTTGGTCCAAGGCATGGGAAGACAATTCCATGGCCACGCTGCGGCAATTGTTCTGCACCATGCGGCCTAGAAAATTGTAAAAAACCGGACCACCCGGCGTGGTCAAAGGAGCATCTTGAACCGTGTCACCGTCGTCGTAGCGGATGGTCCCCAACAGACCACACGGCCCGTGCAATGAACGCAATAATTCCTGCACCAGGAACGCTGTCGTGGTCTTGCCGTTGGTGCCGGTGATGGCCACGGTCCACAGGTTGCGGTCGGGTGCCCCATGCAGGGCCCGGGCCACCAGGGCAGGCACGGCACGGGAATTGGGGCAGCGCACGGCTGTCGCACCGGCCGGGATTTCGTCGGTAAAACTGTCTTCGACCACCACGGCAGGCGAACCGGCTGCGATGGCTTGGTCCACAAAGCGGTGGCCGTCGCCGCCGGTGCCACGCACGGCCACAAAGAGCACACCTGGCCCGGCCTCACGGCTGTCCGCGGTCACGGCGCTGATGGCCAAAGAGGGGTCGCCTGTCAAGGCAACCCCCGGAACTTCCGAGATCAGATTCTGAAGCGTGAGCGCCATCAGAGTCGATCTCCCCGCAATATCACGGTCACCCCACCCCGGCCCCAGGTTTGGCCGGGACGCACATTCTGGTTCACGACATAGCCCACACCCTGCACCAAAATCGGCACCTTCAGGCGGGCGGCCAGGCTGCGCACCTGCCGATTGCTCAGGCCGGCGAAGTCCGGACACAGGCCGGGCGACACAGCCACACCAGATTCGATTTGCTCGACCACCGACAGGGTGACCAGGGAACCGGGCTCACAACGGGTGCCGGCCGCAGGAATCTGTTGCATGACCCGGCCGTCCCGTTCGGCGCCGGCAATGACCAGACCCTGGGCGCCGAGACGCTGGGCCGCATTGGAAACCGACAGGTACATCACGTCGGGCACGGTCACGAGCTTTTGTTCGTCCGGCGCAGAAAACGGCGCAGTGCGCATGCCCGGCACATCGGTCAACCAGTCGGTCGAGCGCCGCGCATCGCAGACGATGGATTTGAACAGAGGCACAGCGCTCTGAGCGGCGTAATGAGCGATGCCCTTGGGCCGCTCGAGCACCGTCAGCACGACCAGGCGCGGATCGTCGATAGGCACCATACCGCCAAAGCTGGCTATGTAGGCACCGGGCGTGTAGCCCTTGCCATCGACACTCATCTGGGCGGTGCCGGTTTTGCCGCCGGCAGCGATCCAGTCGAGACAGGTGCCGCTGCCGGTACCGTCGATGACCACCCGCGACATCGCTTCGCGCAAAAGAGCTGACAGGGGCGGGGCCATGACCCGGCGCATGGCCACCGGTTGGACCGTCTCTATGACCCGGCCCCTGTCGTTGCGCACTTCCTTGATATAGCGCGGCGCGTAAAGCGTGCCGCCGTTGGCCACGCTGCACAGGGCCATGCCCAACTGCAACGATGTGGCGCCGATTTCCTGACCAATGGAGATCGTCTGCAGGGAGCGACCAGACCACTCGGCCGGTGCCCGCAGCAGACCCGACGACTGATTCGGGTACACCAGCGAAGTCTCCTGACCGAAACCGAAGTTCGTCAGGTCACGGTACAACTCATCGGCTCGTAAATTGGCCGAAGCCTTGGCAAAATAGACGTTGCTGGACTTGGAAAAAGCCCGCATCAGGTTCAAATCGCCATAGTTGTGGCCGGCGTCATTGCGCACGTAGATCTTGTAGCCGGTATTGTTGTCGCAGTTGAACACCGTCTGGGTAGCGATGGCGGCATTGCGCAGCAACGACGCGGTCGAGAAAATCTTGAATACCGAACCGGGTTCGAAATATTTGGTGAAGTTCCGGTTCTGCCAGACCATGCCGTCGGCCTGGCTGTTTTTACGTGAATCCACCAGAGGCCAACTGGCCGCAGCCAGGATGTCTCCGTTGCTCGGGTCCATGACCAGGACCGAGCCCCCGGTAGAGCCGGTCTTCCGGATGGATTCGGCCAACCGGTCTTCACAGATCGCCTGCAGGTCGGAGTCGACCGTCAGCGTCAGGCTCTGGCCGTGCACTGCTTCTTCAAGCACGACCTGGCCCAAATGTTTTGTCGTCTGTCCGGTGCGAATTTGACGGGCTCGTCCCGGCTTGCCCGCCAGGTATCCGTCCAGGCTGCTCTCGAAGCCCGTCTTGCGGATTTCATCCGGATCCTTGCGATAAAATCCGATCAAGGCGGCGCCCACCCCATCGGTGGGATAGATACGTGAATGGATCGCATCGGCGGTCACGGCCTGCTGACCTTCGCGGGTCAAGCGCAAACGTTGCTCGGTCGACAGCACGATATCGCGACCCAACACGGCGTGCGGCGAACCCTTGCGGATGATCTTGCGCCGGATGTCGCGCGCCGGCAGGTCCAGCACTTCGGACAGCAACGTGCACAGCTGATCGAGGTTCTTGATGTTACCCTTGGAAACACCGATTTGCCAGGTGGTGACAGAGAGGGCCAGGGGACGACCTTGGCGGTCGTAGAGGTTGCCACGCTCCGCGTTTGTGGCAATCTCTTTTCCCCACTGGCCCTCAGCAATCGCCTTATATTTTTCGTGCTGAATAACCTGAATATACACCACGCGGGCGGCCAGAATCAGGCCCGCTACAACCATGATATAACGCAACAACATGAAGCGTCCGTTGACCTTCTGACGATCCTTGCGCTCCTGCATTACCGCGCCCCTTGCACTTGTGCGGTGCGTGGCGTCAGCGAAACCATGGACCCCATCACAAAGCCCGGGTTCAACTCGCCGGCTTCGGCGGCCCGTCCCCCGCCCACGTTGGCCAACCAACGGCGCAAGGGGTTCACATCGTCATCTTCTTCGTTCACCTGGACCAA
>DAOVTU010000555.1 GCA_030632925.1 Candidatus Krumholzibacteriia bacterium
GGTGCCGATGGACACGCCGGTGCTGAGAATGGCCAGGCGCTCAATCACGTTACCCAGTTCGCGGATATTGCCGGGCCAGGGCAGTTGCCCCAGAACCTTCAGGGCCGCCGGGTCAAAAACGCGCTGGGACAAGCCGTTCTGGTCCAGATAGCCGGCTAAAAAATGCTCTGCGAGCAGCTGGATATCGGCGGGCCGTTCTCGCAGTGGCGGCACGTGCACCGGCACCACGCTCAGGCGAAAATACAGATCTTCGCGGAAGGCTCCGGCCGCAGATTCAGCTGGCAGGTCCTTGTTCGTGGCCGCCAGGACGCGCACATCCACGTTGTAGGTCTTGTTGTCGCCTACGCGCTCGATCTCGCCTTCCTGCAACGCCCGCAACACTTTGGCCTGGGCCTTGAGCGACATGTCGCCGATCTCGTCCAGAAAAAGAGTGCCGCCGTTGGCTTGCAGAAATTTGCCATCGCGTGTATTTGTGGCGCCCGTGAACGCCCCTTTGACGGCGCCAAACAATTCGCTCTCGATCAATTCTTCAGGGATGGCCGCACAGTTCACCTTCACAAAAGGCTTGTCGCGGCGGTCGCTGGCTTCGTGCACCGCGCGGGCCACCAATTCCTTGCCGGTGCCGCTTTCTCCGGTGATCAGAACGCGGGCATCGGTGCTCGCCACGCGGGCCACCAGTTCACGGATGGTATGCATCTGAGACGACTCGCCCACCATCAGGTGGCGGCGGTTCACACGGTCGCGCAGCACCTTCACTTCGCGACCCAGGCTGCGCACATCCAGGGCGTTGCGGATGGCCACCAGCAGGCGTTCCTTGCTGAGCGGTTTTTCCATAAAGTCGAAAGCGCCATGGCGGGTGGCCTCAACCGCCGTGGCAATAGTCCCGTGGCCCGAGATCATGATCACCGGCAACTCGGGATCGCTTTCATGCAACTGGCGCAAGACTTCAATGCCGTCAATGCCCGGCAGGCGCACGTCGAGCACCACCACGTCGGGGCGCTCGGCCTGGCACTGGGCCAAGCCCTCTTCGCCGGTTTCGGCCACGTCCACATCCATGCCTTCGGCGGTCAGCACCATGCTGAAAGTGCGCCGGATGTTCCGCTCGTCATCTACGATCAATACTCTCGGACTCATGATTCGCCATCCTGACTGGTCTGCCCGTCCGCACCCACGGCGGTTAAAGGCAAGTCGATGATAAAGGTCGCGCCGTGGTCGGGTTCGCTTTGCGCGCTGATATGTCCGCCGTGGCCAATGATGATGTTTTCGACGATGGCCAGGCCCAGCCCCATGCCCCCGCTTTTGGTCGTAAAGTCCGGTTCAAAAATGCGGGCCATATTTTCGGCCGGGATGCCCACGCCCTGGTCGGCGATGGTCATACGCACGCCGGGGTCGGCTGCGTTGACGGTCAGTTCCACGCGCTCGGTGGCGCCGGCCTCGCGGCAGGCGGCCAGGCCGTTGTCGATCAGGTTGATCAAAGCACGGCGCAGGGCGTCGTGGTCGAACCATCCGGCCGGAACGGCTTCCGCGCCTTTCAAGACCAGGTGATCCGCGCCGTACAATTGTTCCAACTCGCGCAACAAGGCGCCCGGATCGTCGGACTTCAGCTCGGGTTTGGGCAGACGGGCAAAGTCGCCAAATTCGCGCACCAGGCGGCGCAGGCTTTCGACTTCTTCGCCCACGATTTCGGCCACTTCGCCGAGCAGGTCGCGGTATTTTTCGTCTTCGCCAGTGTAACTATCGCGGACCTGGTGCACGGCCATCAGGATCGGCGTCAGCGGGTTTTTCACTTCGTGAGCCAAAGTGCGGGCCATGCCCCGCCAGGCAGCCGCCCGTTCCAGGCGGGCCAGATCGCGACGCTGTTCAGACAGGCGACCGACCATGTTGTCGAAGCTGTGCACCAGTTCGCCCACTTCGCCGGGGCCCTGCCGCTGCATGCGAAAATCCAAATCACCCTGGGACACCCTGCGCGTGGCGCCAACCAGCATTTCCAAAGGCCGCACCATGCGCCGCGACCACAATACGCCGCCCAACAACGCCACGATGATCAGCACGCCGTAAACCAGCAGGAACGGCCCCACAAAACTCAGCAGCACGCGGCTGTCTTCGGAGCGCACGACCTTCAGCAGGCTCACGCCGTTGGTCAGATCACCGGCGCGTTGCACCATGCCGACAGGCAGCGGTTGCAGGAAGGTCACGCCGCCGGCGGCAGTCTTCAGGACGAGCAAGTCGTCCAGCCGTCTCACCTCGTCGCCGGATGGCAGGTCTTCAATTTGCGCAGCCACACCCGGGCGGTCCGCCAGACAAATCACCACCGCTTCTGTGGGCTGCACTTGCCCATCGGCGTCCAGTAAAAGCATCGCGCCAGATTCGGCCTCCGGCACCATCGCCGCCTGCCGCACCAACCGCTGGCGCAGTTCATTGAGGTGCGCCCGGCTTTCTTTCAACCCCGCATCCAGAGCCAGTTCCAGTGGTTCGGCTATCGCCGGCCCGAAGCGCCGCTCCAGCAGATCACGCACCACCAACGACAGCGGCAAAGTCGGCAACAAGGCCACGATCAAAAACGAGATCACCAGACGCGTGCTAATCCGTTGCATCAGGCAACTCCTTGCTGGTGAACCAGCGGGACAACGACTGCTGTCCCTGTTCGCCTTCGCTGCCGCCTTTATAGAACAGCCGCATCAACCGGCCCAGACTGACCGAGGCTTCCTGCCGGTCCTGCCCTTCGCGCGGGCGACGTTGCTGTCCGACGATGACGTCTTCGACCCTTTGCTGTTCGTCCGGCGCGATGGCGTGCACCACCAGGCCGACCTTGATGCGGACGCGACCGTCGTCCGGCATCACTTCAGTTGGTGCCACCGGCACCCCAACCAAGTCGGCCAGATAGGCCTGCAGGTCGGCCAGGGATTGGAAGCGGCGTTCGCGACCATCGCCGCTGACGGAAAACACTTCATCCCACAAGTCGAACGCCATGCGCAGCGAGATCGAATTTGTCGCCAGCAGTTTGTCGTTTTCGTCCATAAGGGCCAGGTCCAATTCCACGGCCGAGACAAGACCTGAGCGCATGGATTGCAGTTGTTTTTCGCCGGGCAA
>DAOVTU010000142.1 GCA_030632925.1 Candidatus Krumholzibacteriia bacterium
ACGAGGCCATGCCCACCGGCACCCTGGCCACGGCCCTGACCATTCTGACTGTCGTGGTGGTGGCGCCCCACCCAGACGTCCTGACCTCTCCCGGCCCGCTTCATCGCCTAGCCTCGCTCCACTGGGGTACCTGGCCGGCGGTCATCGTCTCATCCCTGATCTTCGGTCAGATCCACAACGAACCCTGGTACCTGTTAGGCCTGGTGGGCATCGGCGTGGTCCTGGCGCTGGTCTATGAAGCGACCGGCTCGGTGCTGGCCTGCTGGGTGACCCACATGGTGCACAACGGCGTCTCGCTGGGCATGATGCTCTTGACTGATCCGGCCACCACCGAGACCATACCCATCGCCACAACAGACGTGATCATCTCGGCCGGCTCCCTGGTTTTCGTGGTCCTGCTTTTTGTCTACCTCTTCCGGGCCCACCGCCCCACCAGAACAATGGAAAGCCCGGATCAGGGTTGATCCGGGCTTCACATATCTGGTGGACTTTTCTCTTGGACTTTTCCGACGGTGCGCAGGGTCTACTTGTCTGACTCGCGCAATTCCCGGCCCAGGCTCACTTCTCCATTATCGATGCGAATGTTGAATCCACAACTGGGGTTGTGACAAACCCAGGCCTTGTAGCGGATGGGCGCGCCATCGCGTCCGTAGTCCGACAACGGCAACATCAGGCCATCATCGCATTTCTTGCAGGGGGGAAATTCCATGATTTGCTCCAGAGCTTACGCCCACATCCCAATACCTATCGACCTCGGATCGATGTTCCCACCGAGCCCTGAATAAGCGGGGCAACTGTTTGGCAGTCACACCTCAGGACAAATCCTATCAAATTTCTAGGCGAAATCAACCAGATGTTGGTTTTGAAAGGTGAAAAATCAGGTTTTCTGGGGCTTTTTCCGGGCCGCCGGGAACAAAACGTTGTTCAATATCAACCGATAACCCGGCGAAGTCGGATACAGATCCAGATCCGTCGGCGGGTCGCCCACGCGGTGCTGGTAGTCCTCCGGGTCGTGCCCGCCAAGGAAAGTCCAGGTGCCCATGCCGCGCTTGCCGTGGATGTATTTCACCTCGTCAGTGCCCTCGACGGCGGCCAGCACGATGACCGCCCGCTTCAAATGCCGGCGGCTGTAGCCGGTGGTTTGCCCTAAAAATCCGTTGATCACATTGACATGGTTCTGCGTCAGCATCGCCGGCACCGGATCGTACTTGGCCGCAAAGGCGAACAGGGTGATGTAGTCGGCCATCGCCCCGCGCATCATGGCGTAGTTGCTCGTATCGAGATCTGAAAATTCATACACCATGGGATTGGTCATCAGCTTGAAACCCTGGAAGGCGAAGGTGCCATCATAGTCGACCTTTTGCCGATAGGTCGGGTCGTAGGGTGTGGTGTCAAAAACTTCGGGCACGATGTCGGTATTCAACCAGGCCAACGCAATGTCGATGGTATCGGTGGCGCTGCACATGGCGAACAGGAAGCCCCCACCCTCGACATAGGTCCGGATGGTGCCGGCCACCGCATGCTTCAATTCCCAGGCCGTGGCGAAGCCCAACTTGCGGGCCATTTCCTCGTGAAAACTCTTCTGCTCCAGGTACCACGGCTCCAGGCCAAAGCTCGCGTAGAATTTGCCGTACTGGCCCGTGAAATCTTCGTGGTGCAGGTGCAGCCAGTCGTAGTCGTTCAGGCGTCCGGCCATCACGTCCACATCATATACGATGTCATAGGGCACCTCGGCGTAGGTCAACGCCAGGGTCACCGCATCGTCCCAGGGCTGTTTGTTGGGCGGGCTGTAGACCGCAATGCGCGGCGGCTTTTCCAACAAGACTTCTTCCATGTTCTCCTGCTTGACGATCTGCCGGATGTCGGCCACCTGGGCATCACTGACGGTCTCGAAGCTGACACCGAGCAGGCGGGCATCCAGGCGCACCCGTGGGTTGTCGTTGATAAGGAAACTGCCCCCCCGATAGTTCAGCAGCCAGTTCACTTTTTCGTTGGCCTGCAGCGTATGAAAGGCCACCCCGTAGGCGCGCAGGTGATTTTTCTGCTCCAGATCCATGGGGATCAGCAGGAACGATTCGGCCCAGGCGGCGCCTGCGCTCAGCAGCGCAAAAGTCAGCAGCAACAAGGCGATCAACCGCGGCGCATTCCGATGTTTCATAACTTTTCCTTTAATCAATCGGGTCCTTCAATCAATTGGGTCCTTCAATCAATTGGGCAGCGCGCGCAAATTGTCGCGCACGTCGTCAATAAAGAGGTAGTCCGGATACTGGGCCAACAGCTGCTCCCAGGCTCCACGCGCCGCCGTGCCCCGCCCACCGTCGGCCAATAGGTCACCCTGCATCTGCAACGCCCGGCCGGGATAGCGCCCGTCCGGATGCTCCAACACCACGCGTTTCAACAAGTCCAGGGCCTCATCCGTGCGGCCGTTGTCCGCATAGACGTTGGCCAATTCGTACAGCGCCTTTTCGTACAGGTGCTGGGGTTCTTCATGGTCCAACCGGAGTCCGGCCACGTCCACGAAATTTTCCAGCGCCCCCACCTTCTTGTCCGGCTGCGAAGTCAGGTCGAAATACACCGCCGGCGCATACAGGGCCAGGATGTCCGGCCCGCCCGTCGGGTTGTCCATTTCTTCGGCGATGATCAGGCCCAGGTCCAGCGCATCATTGGCGTAGGCCGCACCCGGATTGTCCAACGCGATGACGGCAAAGCGGTCCCGGGCCGTGGCAAAATGTCCTTCGGCCAGGTCCAACCGCGCCAGATGATAATGCGCATGGCCACCGGCCTGCCTAAATTGAGGATCGCGCCCCAGCCGGGTCAGCACCACACGCCCGCGCGCCGTATCGCCCGCCGCCAAATAGCTTTCACCCAACGTCAACCGCACCAGGGCCAGGCCCGCCGTGGGCAGGTCCAGGTTCATCAGCATGCCCTCCAGTTGGCGAGCCGCCCGCGCCGGATCATGCAAATGTTCGCGGGTATAAACCGCCAACTTGATGCGCGAAGAATACAACCGCTCGCTGCCCGGGTTCACCTGACGCACCTTGTTCAACAGCTCGCTGAATCGTTCCACACTGGCTTCCGGGTCGGCTCCCAGAACGTCCAGTTCCAGGGCCGCCTCGCAGGCGTCGGCCAAATAGTCGGCGGCCCGGCGCCGCATCACCAAATCGCCGCCATCGGCTCCGGTCAGCCGCTCCAGCACCGCCAGCAGATACTCCACCGAGGCCTCGACCTGTTGCGGGTCTGCCAGCAGTTTCAATTCGCGGGTCAGCGTCAGGCAGTTCTGCATCAGCACCAATACCAGATTGGATTGGGCGTACAGCGGCTCGATCAGCTCCAGGGCTTCGGGCACCCGCCCGTCGGCCACCAACAGGTTGGCCACCAGCAACGCCTCGCCACCCTTGGCCTGGGGCTGCCCGGCCCGCTTGATCAATTCGGCCAGGAATTTCTTGTGATCCTCGGGGCGATACGGTCCTTCAAGCAATTCGGTGCGCACCAGAGAGTAGTTGTAGGGGTTGTACCTCAGCTCGGCACTGATTTCAGCCGCCGCTTCTTCCTGGCGCTCCAGCCCCAGCAAACCCACGGCACGTTGGCGCCCCAGAAAGCGCTGTTCTCCCAGAACCAAACGCATCGAATCGATCAATCCCACCGCCAGGGCCGGATGCCCCGAATTCAGGTACAGGTCCATGCCCACGATGGACGCGCTGCGCTGGTTCGGATTGAATTCCAGAAAACGGTCGATGGCCACCCGCGCCGAATCCAGATCGCCAACCGCCAGCAGCGAAATACCCAGCTCCCGCCACAAGCCCGGATTGCGACTCTGTTCCACCAGCGCCTCGCGCCCCAGGTCGACCGCCTTGTCATATTTTCCCTGCAACTGGGCCAGCTTGATGCGCCGGGTCACCAGTTCCCGCTGCAGGGCGCTGTGTTGTTCCAGGTCCATCAACAGGGTTTCGGCCGCCGCCAAACTGCCCAGTGAAAGCAGTCGGTCCAACTCGACCATGCGCCGGCGCAGGTTCATCAACTGGTGGGCATCATTCAAGTTTCCCGGCTGGGCGCGGCGCAGCAATTCTTCAGGAACCTGCAGGCGTTTCTCTTCGCCATCATCCGGGGTCTGGGCCTGGGCCTGCAACTGGCCGGCCAGGCCAACGGCGAACATCAACAAGAGAATCAGGGACAGATGGCGGCTCATGGCGTGTCCCCTTCTGCAGGCGACGGCGCCGGATCATCGGCCACGCGCCCCAACGAATCGAGTGCCGAAAAATATCGCCGCACCAGATCGCGGTATTCCATGGGCGCCTGTTCCAGCGGCTGGTACTTCAAGCGGAAGGGGCTGTTTTCGTCGGACTGCTCGCTGCCCAAAGAGCCCTCCTGTTCGGCGTACAACCGGTTGCCGGTTTCGCTTTCACGGCGGTTGGTAAAATCACGCCGACGCACGCTGTTGCGGGCATCCAGCATGCGACTCAAAATGCGCTCCTGACGAATCAGCGTTTCTTCACTGACCAGGCCGTCGTCGATCTCCTGGCTGATGCGCTCCATGTCGCGGCCCATCTCCGACAGGTCACCGAGCAGGCGTTCGCCCTCGGGCTTCAGCCTTTCCTCTTCGGCCAACTCGCCCATGCGGCCAGCCATCTCGGCCTGTTGCTCGCCCAGACGCTGCATTTCGCTGCGGGCTTTTTGGCTGATGCCGCGGTCGGCCAGCATGCGACGCAACTCTTCGGTCACGCCGTTGAGACCAGCCTGTTCCTGGGCCATCTGCTGCAATTGTTCGGCCATCGATTGCTGTGGGCTGCCGCTGCCGCCACCGCCGCCGCCCTGCATCTGGGCCTCGGTCAACATGCCGATGACAATGCGATTTGTCTGGGACAGGGCCTCGCGGGCCTGCCGCCTGGCCACCGGAGCGCGGTTGTCCTCCATGGCCTGCACACCTTCGCCCATCGCTTCAATCAAGGTGTCCAACTGGCGCAACAGCTTCATGATACGATTAGGAGCCTCAGCCATTAGCTCACCCAGGCCATCGCGCACGCCAGCGGCTGATTTCTGCACCCGATGCTGATCACGGGTCAAATCCAGGGTGCGCAAGTCACGCAACTGGGCCGGAATTTTCTGCGAGATTTCTTCCTGCTTGGCCGACAGCGCCAACATGTCGGCTGCCAGGCCGCGCAGGCTGCTGACCTGCTCCATCTTCATGGCCTGTTGCATGGCCTGCTGGGATTTCAGCAGCACGCTGTACAGTGAGCCAAGGTCGCGCAGGGTCTGTTCCTGAATCTCGGCGGCCTTGCCGGGATCCTGTTGGTCCAGCTGTTCGCCGGCCTTGCCCATTTTGTCTTCCTGGCGCTGTTTCTTGACCTGCTCCAGGGCGTCTTCGAGGGCCTCGGCCATGTCATCGCTGGAGTCGCTGGGGTTCTCTTCGTTCTCCTGGCGCAGGTTTTCCAGGGCCTCTTCGAGCTTCTCCTGCAGCTGTTCCAGTTCCTTCTCGAGCGCTTCCTGACGGCGGGCCAGTTCCTCAGACGAGGGCGGCGGGGTCTGCGATTTTTCGCCGCCGGATTCGCTGTCGCTATCAGAAGGGTCGCCGCTCTGCTCTTGGGATTCCTGCTGTTCGCCATCCGAGTTTTCGCCTTCGGCGCTTTCACTCTCCGACGACTCGCCTTCGGGATTTTCACCTTCCGAATTTACGCCCTCGGTCTTTTCACCCTCGGAGCTTTCCCCTTCGCTGTTTTCCCCTTCGCTGTTTTCCCCAGCATTCTCTTCGCCGTCCTGCCCCTCTTCCGAATTGGCCCCACTCTCGGTCTGCTCCGCCTCCGCTTCCTGCTGGGCGGCCAACTGCCGGCTCAGGTCAGCCAGCTCCTGCTGCTTCTGGATCATCTGTTCCAGCAGGGCGGTCAAACCTTCAAGCTCCTGCTCCTGCGCCATGCGCTTGAGCATGGACAGGGCCGCGTCCAGGCGCCGCGCCATGTCCTGCTGATTGCGCGCCACCTCATCCATGGCCCGCGCAACATCTTCGGGCGAAGCCTGTCCGCCACTTTCCTGCATCTTCTCCAACAGCTCGCCCAACTGGGCGCTGTTGTTCTGACCGAGCAGCTCGCTCATCTCGTCGGCTTTTTCCAACTGGGCTTCGCTGGTCAACTGGCTTTGGGCCAGCTTCTGCAACTCCTGCTGCAGCTGCTCCGCCACCCGGGCCAACTCCTGCTGCAGTTTCTGCTGCCGGTCGATGGCCGCTTCCATTTCTTTCTGCCGCGCCCAATCGGGCACCGGATTTTTCATCAGCTCGCGGTTCAGCCGGTCCAGATCCACATTCAGCTGGCGACTTCGGGCGCGCATCTCTTCCAGCTCGCTCTTGCGGTCTTCGTTGGACTCGGCCTGGGTCACCAGCACATCGGCCGCCGAGGGCAGCATCAGGCGCAGGGCTCCCGAGCGGGTCCGCCCAGCGGGCAGCGGGCGTTTGTTGTCCACCGCTTCAACCACCAGCTCCAGCCCATCGCCAGCTACGAGGTCCAGTTCATCAGCCCGCACTTCGAGGCGGAAACGGGCCCTCAGCCGTGAATCTTCATCACCCAGGCGCACCGCACGCACCCGCAGTGGCCCGGCCGCCGTATGGACTTCCTGCCAGATGTTCGGCTCGCCACCAGGCTTGGTATCCAACCAGAAAACATCGCCCAGCCATTCTTCGCCCTGCTCGGCGTCTCGGGGCACGGCCGCTCCCGTTCGTGTCAGCAGGCTCAGGCGCGCCAGGCCGTAGTCGTCAGCAGCTTCGGCCAACAGCGTCACCTCACCCGAAAGGGGCAGGATGCCGTCATCATCAGGCCGCTCCAGATCAACGCCGGGGCGCTGGTCCGGCGCCGCGGCCACTTCGTAAGGCAAGGGAGACTGGTTGTGCAGGCCGTAGTTGTCGGTCAGCAGCACTACAAAATTTTGTTCGCGGTCTATATCCAGACTGCCCCTGACCGTCAGCGAATCCACAAACAAGGCCAGCGTATCGCCGGACGCGGTGATCAGCGCCGCTTCGCGCACCGCATGGCTCACCCGCCCCTGCAGTTCGAGGCGGCTGCCCACCGGCACTTCGATCCAGGAAGGCAAGCGTTCCAGATCCCGCTC
>DAOVTU010000410.1 GCA_030632925.1 Candidatus Krumholzibacteriia bacterium
CCGCAGCGTTGTGGCTGCGGGCCCGTTTATGATAACAGGGGACAGCCCTCACGAAAAGGGCCAGATCCGGTTTTATATCAGGGACGCCAGCGCACGCGCAGGCTGGCGAAGCCCAGGGCCGAGTCGTCGGCATTCTCCGTATGGCTTTCCGGCTCGTAGTTGGCCATCAGGTCCAGGTCCAAATGGGTATTCATTTTCCACGAACCCATCAGCCAGATTTTCCAATAGTTGAAATCGGTATACAGCGACCCGGAGTCATAAAGGGCCGGGTCCAGGGCGTCCGTATCGAGCACCACCTCGCCCTGGGTATAGGTGCGGCGGCCATATTCCAGGGTCAGGGAGCCGCCCACCACCGAGCCGTAGGATTCCACCCCACCGCGCAGGCCCAGTTGGCTGTAAGTCTCGGGTGAATCGCCGGCATCGAGTTTTTCGCCGGCCAGCCCCACTTTCCAGGTCGCCGCCAGAATGTCGCCCCAGCGGTACCCGGTGGCACCCTCCACGCGCACACTGTTGAAATACACATCCGTTTCCTGATCGTACTGCCAGGCCTCAGCCTGCAGATCGAGAAAGACATAGCCCGTGCCGGCGGTCACGGCGCCGCTGAAATCCGACCAGTGGGTCCAGGCCGAAGGGCGCACCAGTTCGTCTTCGATCACCCGGCGATCGCTCTTGTGGTAAAGCCGCAAGCCCTGGCCCGACAGGTCGTGATGATCCAGATCCGCTTCCAGGCTCCAGGTGTCCCGGTCGATGGCCGTGGAGTCCGGGTAAGTGCGCGCGCCCAATCTGGTGCCCACGCCCCACATCGTATTGCCCAAAGTTGTCGAACGGACAAAGACGCCTCCCCCCACATTGCGGTAGTCCACTTCCAGGGTCGAAGGCGTGGCGTAATCAATGTTGCTGGTCCAGCCCCGCAATTCGAGTTTGGCTTTCTTGCCCACCACCGGCGCCAGGCGGCCTTCGAGGCGGCCTTCCCAGTTGTTGCTGCTGCGGGAATATTCTGTGTTGTCACGGTACTGGCGGCCCCAGAACGAAGCACTCAAACGCACGCGGTCGATGTTGTCTTCACCCAGAAAACGGTACTCGCCCTGGAAGCGTTCGCGAAACAACTCAGTGCCGGTGCTGGCTTCAGCCCGCACCCGCCAACGGTGCCGCACCCGATAGGGCGACTGCCCTTCGATACCAGCCTGCACCATGAATTCAGAAATGGTTTCGGTGGTATCGTCGGTGGCCAGGGCGTAGGAGTGCAGGTAGGAATCGAAACCCGTGGTCACGTCCCAGGCCCAGGTGCGGTGAGAGGCGGTGCGGCCAAAATCAAACTCGGTGGCGTGCACGGCAACGGCGGGCCACCCCAAAAGGAGCCCGCCGACCAGTGCCACAACAATGCGCCAAGTCTTGTTGATGATACCGTCCCGTTACCTGATCAACTCTTCGGCCTGATTCAACAGACCATGGGCGGCGCGCAACTGGCGCAATGCCAATTCCGGATCGCCCTCTGCCTGGGCCTCGGCCGCGCGGTCGCGCTGACGCAGGGCCCGGTCGTACATATCACGCGCCTGGGCAGAACCGGAATCACGCACGCGGTCGGCGATGCGGCCGGCCCGGGCCTCGAACCGTTCCATCTGGCGTTCGACCGCTTCGTTGTCCGGCGCTCCGGCCGCCATTTCACCGGCCCGGTGGGCCAGATTTGCAGCCAACCCCACCATCTGCAGGGCCCGACCCGGCTGGCCTTCTCCCTGGGCTTCGAGGGCACGCTGCATCGCTTCTTCTGCCTCGCCCAACAGGCGGCGTTGCTGCTCACTGGCCTCGGTTCCCAGACGTTCACGGGTGCGCTCAATCAGTTGTCGCGTGCGTTCCAATTCTGATTCCAGGCGCTCGGGGCCGCCACCGTCAGCCAGCAGACGAGCCGCGCGTTGGGTCAGGTCGCCGGCTTGTTCCAATAGTTTCCAGGCCAGCTTCGCATCGCCCTGACGGTAGATGTCGCGGGCACGTTCAGCTTGCATCCGGGCACGTTCCAAAAAGGTCAGCGCCTGTTCATTGTGGCTTTCGCGGGCCCGCTCCATCAGGCTGCCATGCTGGTCACGGAATCGCTCGGCCCGGATGCGGATGCGTTCATCCAGCCCCATGGCTTCACGCGCCACCCGCACCGAGTGCCACATGGCATCCCGCGCGCGCCGGGCCACGCCCAACGATTCGATCATCATGCCCTGCTCGAACATGCCCATGCTGCGCTGGTGCATGTCGGCGGCCTGGCGCAAAATCCGCCGCGCCGGCTCGCTCTCGGTCTCAGACACCAGGCCATGGGCCCAGATCAGCAATTCTTCCGTGCGCTCGATATACAGCCGCACACTGTCGGCTCCGTGTTGAGCCTGGGCCGTGCTCGGGAGCAAGGCCAGGGCCATGAGCATTAAAGCGAAGGTCGCCGCCAAAGCACCACGTCCGGAGGTGTGCAACATGTTGTTGGTATGTGAGTTGGAGGTTTCCACAAGGTGACCTTTCAGGTCAGGGGTCCTGTGACAGGGTATCATGTTCCACCGCTTCGGGTGCAGGCCTTGTGCCACCACCTGACTTCGCGGACAAGCCTCACACAACTGACTGCCCCACTTCGGCTTTCGAGGCTGCTGCTAGCGACACCTCAACGCCGGATCTCCAGTATGTGTCCCTGCTCGTACAGTTTTTATCGAAATCCGCCCCGACAGGGTCAAGATCCACTTATTCGCCGTCCGGATCCATTTCCAGCAGGTTCATCCGCGAATAAAGGGTGCGCCGGGTGATGCCCAGCATCTTGGCCGCCTGGCTCTTGTTGCCGCCTGACCGCTGCAGTGCCGCGGCAATCAAGCGCCGCGCGTTGTTGTCCAGGTTCAGGTCTTCTCCAGGTGCTTCGCCACTGGCAGCGGCGGCCACATCGACCAGAACGTGCTCGTCACCCATGGGGTCATCGCCCGCCAGAATGTGGGCGCGTTCCATCAGGTTGCGCAGCTCGCGAATATTGCCCGGCCAGCGGTAGGCTCGCAGGCGCGCCAGCGTGGTAGCTGGCAGTTTGCGACCACGGCGCCCGAGGGCCCGCAGAAAGTGTTCGACCAACAGGGGAATGTCGTCGGCACGGTCGCGCAGCGGCGGCATGTCCAACGGAAAAACCAAAAGACGGTAGTACAGGTCTTCGCGGAAAGTGCGTTCGGCGATGGCTTCTTCCAGGGGACGATTCGTGGCGGCAATCACCCGCACATCAACTTCGCGTTCCATGGGGTCACCCACGCGGCTGATCTTTTTTTCTTCCAGCACGCGTAGCAGTTTGGCCTGCACCGCCAGTCCGGCCTCACCGATCTCATCCAGAAAAAGCGTGCCCCCGCGGGCGGCCTCAAACAGACCTTCACGATCGCGGTCGGCGCCGGTAAAGGCGCCCTTGCGGTAGCCAAAAAGTTCGCTCTCCAACAGGGACTCGGCGATGGCCGCACAGTTGACCGGTACAAAAGGACGGCCGGCGCGCGGGCCGCGGTGGTGGATCGCCCGGGCAGCCAGTTCCTTGCCCGTCCCGCTTTCGCCGCGGATCAAAACCGTGGCTTCAGACGGCGCCACCCGTGTGATCATATCGCGCAGGGTCATAGTGGCGGGCGCTTCGCCAATGAGATCGAGATCCGGCCCCACCACTTCGGCGGCCGTGCGCAGGGCGCGGTTTTCTCTTTTTAAATCGCCCTCGCCGGCGGCCTGCTCCACCACATGGGCCACTTCCTGAAAATTGAAGGGCTTGGTCAGGTACTGGTAGGCCCCTTTTTGCAATACTTCGACTGCGTTTTTCACTTCGGCGTAGGCCGTCAGGATGATGACCGCCGTCTCGGGGCTGATCTCCTTCACCCCTTCGAGCACTGCCATGCCACCGACCGGTTCCATGCGCAGGTCCGTCAGCACCACATCAAAGGCCGAGGCCCGCACCTGGTCCAAGGCTTCCTGTCCGCCGTACGCACCCACCACGTCGTGGCCCCGGTGCTCCAGTGCGCCCTTGAGC
>DAOVTU010000430.1 GCA_030632925.1 Candidatus Krumholzibacteriia bacterium
CCGGACTGGCGTGGCCGGCGGCGCTGATCTGTCGGTGGGGTTTGTGGGCACCTACCACTTCGTGAGCAACTTCTATGCTTATGGAGCAGCCAAATTCACGTTGCTCGACAAACAGGTCCGCGAATCGGAATTCGTGAACAAGGATGGCCTGAGTGAAGTCTATCTGGGATTTGGTCTGTCCAACGATCGTGACAAGCCGCTGAAGCCGGTGGTGGGCAATACCGCCTTCTGGCGGGTCTCTCACGGCTGGGCCACACCTTCATCTTTGGCCGACATCTTCCACGGCATGGCCGAGGATGACGAATTCAACAATCAGCTGACTTCCGTTTTCTATGGCCACCCCCTGACCGACAGCCTCTTCGGTCTGCCTCTGGACCTCTTTGTCAACGGTGGCTTCGTTTGGCATTGGAAATCTGAAGTTCAGCCCCACTCCCAGGAAGTCGTGGCCAACATCAAGATCTTCTACACCATCCCGCTGCCGGTGCGCGTGCGCCTGGGTGTGGCCGAGGGTGTCTCCTATGTCAATCCCATCCCCTACGTGGAAGAAACCCAACTGGCCAAGAAGGGCTATCAGCCCAGCAAGTTGCTGAATTTCCTCGATTTTTCGCTGGGGCTCAACGTGGGTGATATCACGGGTGGGAAACCCATGAAGCACTGGTGGCTGGGTGTCGGTGTCCATCACCGGTCGGCGATCTTCGAGTCGGTCCAGCACTTTGGCCGGATCAAGGGTGGCAGCAACTTCCAAACCGTCTACTTGCAGTGGCACTACTAGAATGCTGGAACTGCTTTCGGTCCTGGTCCCCATCGCGCTGATCGACAGCCTGTCCATCACGCCTTTGGGCCTGGTCCCGCTGATCAGCATCCTGGCCGGGCCCAGGCGGTACGCCACCGCCCTGGGCCTGTTGTCGGGGCTGTTTTTTTCCTACCTGGGCATGGCCCTCGCGTTTCTCTTCGGCCTCAGCACTCTATTAAATCAGATCAACGCCTGGTTGAGCCACCGCTGGCACAATCCGGAACCCGCCGATTTTGGCGTGGAGATCATCATCGGTTTGGTGTTGCTGGTATTTGGCTGGCCGATTGCGGCCAAACGGAAAGAAAAAGGCGACAAAAAAAGCCTGCCCGAGAAGGTCACTCCCGGTTCGGCTTTCAGCTTCGGATTTCTGCTGACGGTGGTGGGCTTCCCCGGCGCCGTGCCCTATTTTGCCGCGGCCGACCGTATAGCCCAGGCCAATCTCGCGGTGTCCGGCATGGTCCTGTCGGTGACTTTCTACGTCACGATCTTCATCGCGCCGCTGGCGCTACTGGTCATTTTGCACAGGGTGCTGGGCGCGCGGTTGGATGGTTTCATGCAAGGCATGCAAAACTTCTTTGCCACAACCGGCCCCCGCATCATGAAGGTCGGCATGATCCTGTTGGGCCTCTTCATGGTCGCCGATGGCGTGGCCTATTTCCTCGGCAGCCCACTGTTGCCGATCGGGTACCCGGGCTAGGCTGAAGGATTACCGACCAGCCGCCCGCCTGACCTGGTCGCGCATCCCCCGCGCCTCGGCACTGGACGGATCCAACTGCACCAGTTTCTCCGCCGACGGCAATCCCCGCGCCGGCTGACCGGCTTCCATGGCATAGATCACCAAGGCCTGCAGGCTCGGCACATCCCAGGGGTGGTGCTCAATAACCTGTTCCAGGACTGTCAGGCTGGCCGCCAGATTCTGGCCGGATTGCAACGCCACCGCATACACATATCCGTATCGGGGATATTCCGGCCGTTGTTCGTACGCCGCTTCCAACCGTTCCAGGGCTGCCGTCAGGTTACCCTGACTGACCAGCAACAACCCCAGGGCATGGTGACAATCGGCCGCACCGGTGGCATCACGAATACCGCGGCGCAACATGGCTTCGGCTTCAGGCAGGCGGTCCTGGCGGCGCAGGAAGTCGGCGTAGTTCACATAGGCCGGTGCATAGCGGATGGTGCGCTCCAGGGCATTCTTGAAATTGGCTTCGGCCAGTTTGAAACGGCCTTCGGCGATGTGCACCATGGCCAGGTTCAGGTGGGTCTCGGCCCGCTCCAGATTGACCGACATGTATTCCAGGTAAAGGTCGCGGGCGGCCGCAACAGCCGCCTGTTCCGCCGGACCAATCGCCTCCGCGGGCAAAAGGGCCAAATTCCTGGCTGCCGACAACCGCACCAACCGCACCGGATCATCGAGCAGGGGCAACGAGAGGCGCAACTGCGCAACCGCCGTTGATGTGCTCAACGCTTCAACGGCCGCCGACCGCATCAGGGGATCGGCAGAACTCAAAGCCGCCACGACCTCAGGCACGGCGGCGCCCTCGGCATAACGGGTCACGAGCGTAAGCGCCGTCGCTTTGGCTATATCGGGCTGATCCTTGGCCACAATCAGGGCCCGCAACCGATCCAGAGCCAACGGCGATCCGACCCGACCGGCCTGCAGGGCCACTGCATAGTGGGCACCCTGTTTGCGCTCGGCGCCGTACCATTTGACGATGGCATCCTGCGACCACTGCACACTCTTGTCGTCGTGGCAATCACTGCAGGCGTTGGGCGTGCCCTCGGACAGGGACAAGTCCGGGCGGGGAATGCGGAAGCTGTGATCACGGCGTGCGTCGACAACCATCACCTTGCGGGCCTGCTGGTGGCAGTCCAGACAACTGTCGCCGCCCTTGCCCATCTGGTGAAAATGGTGCTCGGGCGTATCGAACACTTCGGCCCGATGGCAACGGGCGCACACCTGATTTCCGGTGCCCACCGTGAGGGTGGAATGGTAGTCGTGGCAGTCGCTGCAGGTGACGCCGGCAGCATACATTTTCGACTGCAGGAACGAACCGTAGACATACACCTCGTCCTGATTCTGGCCATCGGCGTAGTACAGTTCTTCATTCAGCAACGTCAGCCGGTAGTGGTCCGTAAAGGGCTGGCCGTATTCGTACTCCAAGGTCAGCGGGCCACGGCGCGCGTGGCAGCGGGCACAGGACTCGACCTCGACCCGTGAAGCCAGCGGTTCGGTGCGCTTGGCTGTCGCTTCACCCGGTTCGAAAGCCCAGACGCCCTGATCGGGCGACTTCAAATCCACCACCAGGCCGCGGGCGCCGTCCGCGTTGCGGGGTCGCAAGCCCTGGGCAAAAGCCTTTTCCCACTGGATATGCCGTGAACCGGGGCCATGGCAGGTCTCGCAGGAGACATCAAGCTCCGACCAGGTCGTCTGGTAGGTGTTGCTCTGCGCGTCATAATTGCGCTGCAGGTTGGTCGAGTGGCAATCCGCGCACATGAAGTTCCAGTTTTGGAGCGGGCCCGTCCAGTGGAACAGATCATCGGCGGGAGTTTCGTCGTTGGGGTAAAGGTGGAACCAGCGCTGGCCGCCGTCCTCGGCCTTGGTCGTATCCCAGCAAATGTTCAGCGATTGCAGGCGGCCATCGGAGAACCGGATCAGGAACTGTTCCAGCGGAAAATAGCCGAAGACGTAGGCAACCTCGAAATCGGTCAGCACGCCATCGGGTCCGTCGGTGCGGACCATGTATTTTTCATCACGGCGGTAAAAGGTGGAGGTTACGCCAAAATGAGTGAAGGTCGCGTCATTGAAGTCGGCGGTGATGGTCGTGGGCCCCGGTACCTGCATGGCCAGATCGTGGTCCGACCCGGTCCAGACACTGTCGGCCTCGGCGTGGCACTCGAAGCAGGCCTCGCGCCCGGTCCAGGTGGCCGGCACGCGGGAATAATCCGGTCCGGCGGCGCGGTCACCGACGGGTTCGGGCTCGACGTGCCGACCCCAGTGGTTGTTGCCGATCAGCAGGATGCCGGTGATCAGGCAGCAGGCCAGGATGAACCATCTCACTTCACGTTTCCA
>DAOVTU010000616.1 GCA_030632925.1 Candidatus Krumholzibacteriia bacterium
CCCGCCGCTTCCAGGCGATCTTCCAAACCCTTCAGATCAGTGGTCACAAAGGCCGTCAGTTCCTTAAGCAAAGGACCGAACTGCCCGGCGGCTATGTCCAGATTCTGGCGCATCGTCGCCGTGGGCGGCGAGGTGATGTCGCGGCTGGTCCACATGATCATGCCTGTCCGGCCGGTGATCGACGGCGTCGTCGGCTCACTGCGTCCGCTGATGGCGCGATCGCCTTCGAGGGTGAGCAGCATGTCCTTCAACTGCGTCTCCAGCCCATCAACTTCATCGAGCATGGCCCGGTCCAGGGCCGGCGTATCGTTGATGGCCTGCCGGATGTGATTCAGGCGCGACTGGGCATCGCGGGCGGTGTTGACTGCGCCACGCACCGAGCGCTGCAGCTCGCCGGCTTCCTTCTGGAAGGCCAGCAACCCGTCGAAGTTGTCGGTCACCGTGGTGTTGTTGTTCAACAACCGTGTGTCGAATTCCACCGGACCGGCGATGTCGTTTTCGACACCTCGCACCCGCTGGCTGAGGGTCACCGAATAGGTGCCGGGCACGGCCAGGGGGCCAGCCGGAACGTCTTCCCACGGGGTGCTCGGGCCGCTGCGGTTCAAATTCACCGGGCTGATGTCCGGCCAGCGCAGATCCCACGCCACCCGGTGCAAGCCCTTGCCGCCAGGTGCGTTGAAGCGCCGCACGACTTCACCCTGGGCGTTGCGCACCGTGGCGATCACCACCGGGTCGTGTTCCCGGTCCTCTTGGCGCAGGTCATCCCAGCTGGGATAGAAAACAGGCTTGTCGGCCTCGATCAGTTCCTTCTCCGCGGCCTTGCGCTGGGCCTTGAGGCTCTTGGCGCCATCGGCCAGCCAGTAGGTGAACACTGCACCAAAGGGCGGGTTGTCCACGCGGTAGAAGTTGTCGCCCTGGCTGCCCTTTTTGCCGCCCCCGATGGGTCCGCCCGGCACGTAGATCAGGGCGTCCTTGATGGGGAAGATGGTCGCGTCTTTTTCCAGATCCGCCGGCGTCAAATTGCGCAGCGGCGTGTAGTCGTCCAGGATGTAGAAGCTGCGACCGAAGGTGGCCACCACCAGATCGTTTTCGCGGCGTTGGATGTCCAGGTCGCGGCAGGCGATGGTCGGCATGCCGGCTGACAGTTCAGTCCAGAACTGGCCACCGTCACGGGTGAACCAGACGCCGAACTCGGTGCCGGCAAAAATGAGGTCCTTGTCGACATGATCCTGGGCCAGCGAGTGCACTGTGCCATTTTCAGGCAGGTTGCCGGCGATGGATTTCCAGCTCTTGCCACCGTCCGTGCTCCTCATCACGTAGGGCTTGAAGTCGTCCCGCTTGTGGTTGTCGAACGAGGCGAAGATCACCTTGGCGTCGAATTGCGAGCACTCCACGTCGCTGACGTAACTGTTGTCCGGTACGCCTTTGAAGGTGTCGCTTTTTTGCCAGTCGGCGCCGTCATTGTCGGTCGACTGGATGATGCCGTCGTCGGTACCGATGACCAGCAGACCCTCTTGCAGCGGCGACTCGCTCATGGCGATGATGCTGCCCCAGAAGGAAGTCGAGTTGTTCTTGGCCACCGTGTCGACGCCCCACACGCGGTCCATCACTTCGAGCTTGTTGCGGTCGATGCCGCTGGTGAGGTCTTCGCTGATTTTGGTCCAGCTGTGGCCCATGTCGTCACTGCGGAAGACCTTCTGGCACGCATAGTACAGCCGCTTGTGGTTGTGCGGGCTGATGATCAGGGCCGAGTTCCAGTTCCACTTCAGCACTTCGCCCTCTTCGGCGGCGGGCTGGATGTACAGGTTCTCGCCGCTGGCCTTGTCGTAGCGGTTCAGGTTGCCGTACTGCCACTGGCAATAAATGATGTTGGGGTTGGTGGGGTCGATGGCGGGTTCGAAACCGTCGCCACCGAGGGTGAAAATCCACTCCCGGTTGCTGATGCCGTGGTTGAATGTCGTACGCGAAGGACCGCCGATGGTGTTGTTGTCCTGGGTGCCGCCGTACACGTTGTAGAAGGGCTCGTCGTAGTCGACCGCCACCCGGTAGAACTGCGTGATGGGCAGGTTGGCGGCAAAGCGCCAGTTGTTGCCGCGGTCGAAGGATTCGTAAACACCGCCATCACTGCCGGCCAGCAGGTGGTCGGTATTGACCGGATCAATCCACAGGGCGTGGTCATCAACGTGCTTGCTGCGCACACTCAGGCGTTTCCAGGTCTTGCCGGCATCTTCGGTCACTTGCAGGAATGTGTCCTGGCTGTAGATGCGGTCGGCGTTGTGAGGATCGGCCACCAGCTCGTTGTAGTACTGGGGGCTGCCCGCGACGTGGTCGCTCATTTTGTTCCAGGTCTCGCCGGCGTCGGTGGAGCGGAAGAACCCGCCCTTGTCGTCGGCCGCCTCGATGATGGCATAGACGGTGCGCGGTGCGGCGGGGCTGATGGCCAGGCCGATGCGGCCCATGTCCACGCCCGGCAAGCCATTGCTCATCTCGGTCCAGGTGCGCCCGCCGTCGGTGGTCTTGTGAATTCCTGATCCGGGTCCACCATTGATCAGCGTCCAGATTTGGCGCCGACGCTGGTAGCTGGCGGCGTACAGCACATCGGGGTCGGTCGGGTCCATGACCAGGTCCACGACACCGGTGTTTTCGTCGATCTCAAAAACCAGTTCCCAGTTTTCGCCGCCGTCAACACTCTTGTACACGCCGCGGTCGCCGCCCGGTCCCCACAAGGGGCCCATGGCCGCTACAAAGACGACGTTTTCATC
>DAOVTU010000221.1 GCA_030632925.1 Candidatus Krumholzibacteriia bacterium
GGTCTCGGCCGGAAGCAAAAGGGAAGCGTTGCGGGAGATGGCGCCCCTGTTCAGTGGCCTGGCCGGGTACCTGATCTTTCGCATGGGACTCAAGTCTGTACTGCCCTTGTACCTGCCCACTTACCTGACGGACGAAGGCCGCTCCCTTTGGGTGGCCGGCATGGCGCTCTCGTTGCTTCAGTTTTCCGGTGCCGTGGGCACTTTTGGCGCCGGCTATATTGGTGACCGCATTGGCTACCGGACTTCTTTATTGGTGATTGCCGTGTGCACGCCGGTGGCTGCTCTGGGCTTGGCCTGGGCGCCGGGCCTGCTGACGATCCCCTTGTTGGTCGTTTCAGGCTTGTTGATATTTGCCTCGAGCCCGATCCAGTTGGCGCTGGTCCAGGATATTGGCCTCAGGCGCCCAGCGTTTTTCAACAGTCTTTTCATGACCTTGAATATTGTGGCCAGCGGTTTGGCGGTGCTGTTTGTCGGTGCCCTGGGTGATCGCCTCGGTCTCGACCTGACTTTCAAAATTTCCGCAGGGCTGGCCTTTCTTGCTGTCCCGTTTGTCTGGTTGTTCCCCAACTCTTCCAAAAAATAAAGCTCCCCGGAAAAATTGACCCTTGGCAGTGACTCCAACAGGACCGCTATGGGTTTGTCATCATTCCATTTAAGGGCTAATGATTTCCTAATCGCGACCGAAGAAAACTAGAATGCAAGATCTGCGTGCTCTGCTTGCGGAGTATTGGCGTGGGTCAATATGTGATGTTTTTGAGTCCGATTTGTCATGTGTATGGGGAGTATGGCGTGAAGAATCATAGGTGGACAATGAGTGGCAAACGCAGTCAGGCTGTATTGTTGACTGTTCTGTTAACCCTTGTTATTCCAACGGTTGTGGCTGCACAGTCTCATATGGCCAACGGGTCCTATAGCGGCGACGGCAGCGCCTCCCAGGCTATTGCCGGGCTGGGGTTCCAACCTGATCTGGTCATCATCAAAGCCGCCACAGCTGAAGATTCCTATGCCTGCACCAAAGACATGCCCGCCGGGTTTGCGAAAAATCTGGCCCAGGCTTTGGCCTTGCAGGCAGGTCTGATCGAATCTCTGGATACCGACGGCTTTACGGTGGGCGCTGACGCCGCGGTCAACTCTGAGGGTGTCGAATACTACTGGGTGGCCATGAACGATGTGGGCGGCTCGCTGGAAACCGGACAATACGTCGGTGATGGGGCCGTGAACAACACTATCCCGTTGACCAACATGTACGCTGACGGCGTCCTGGTGATGGCCGCCGAGGCCGAACTGCCTGTTTTTCACCACGTCGACATGCCCGACTGGAGGGCCTATGGGTTCGACGGTGGCGGCAAGGTCAACAACAGCATTGGATATTTTGTTCAGGACGGCATGGTGGTATCGAACAGTCTGTCGACCAATGGGTTCGGCAAGATGTTCTACTACGTGGCCTGGAATGCCGGTCCCGGTACGATTGTGTCGGGCAACTATGCGGGCAACGACCAACCTGGCCGTGACCTGACGGGCCTGGGGCTCAACCCTGACTATGTCCTGATCGCCAGTGACGCCAGTGTTCCAGCCATTCATCGGCCCAGCAGTTTGACCGGTGACGCCTCTCTCTCTTTCAATCAACAATCTGCCCGGAATAATCTGGTTCAGGCCGTGTGGGACGGCGGATTCCAGGTGGGCACCGACCCCGCGGTGAACAGTTCGGGCACGAACTACTACTGGTTGGCCTTTGCTGATCCCGGTTTGACCAGTGACTTGTCCATATCCGTTACGCCCGCCAGTACGACGCGCAACGAGGGTGATACCGTGACCTATTTGGTTTCGGTGTCCAATCCGGAAGCCCATAATGCTTCAGGGGTACAGGCCTCCTTCCTATTGCCCACAGGAGTGACTTTCGAATCGGCGATTCCCTTCAGTGGTACTACGTATGATGAAGTCACCGGAGTTTGGGATATTGATGGTATCGGTGACGGATCGTTCCGTGTACTCACCGTAACAGGCACGGTGGACGCAGGGACCTCTGGCTCCATTCTGACCAGCACTGCATCGGTGACGGCCAGCGCCTTGCCCGACTTGAATCCACTGAATGACACGATGACCATCGAACTGACGGTTCTGGCTGCCACCGGCGCAGACCTGCATCTGGCCATGACTGTAGACGACGCTGCGCCTGATGAGGGGCAAACGATCACCTACGTTGTTTCGGTGCGCAACGACGGGCCCGATGATGCTTCCAATGTGGTGATCAACGATTCCCTGCCCGGCACTCTGAGCGTGCTGAGCGCAACACCCAGTCAGGGCACTTATAATCAGGGCAACGGCAACTGGGATCTGGCCGCGCTGATTGTTGGCGAGACCCAAACCTTGACCATCGACGCCTCGGTGCACAGCTCGACTTCTGGAGACACCATTTCGAACGTGGCTGCCATGGTCAGTCTTGACCAGGTGGACCCCACCGCTGCCAACGACAGTGCCGCGGTGGATATCATCATTGATGGCCTGGATATGCAGGTTTCAAAATTTGTCGACAATGCGCTGCCGGCCGTGGGCGACACCGTTATCTATACGGTGTTGGCAACCAATCTGGGCCCTGCGGCAGGTACGGTGACCCAAATCGTGGACTTGTTGCCGGCCGGCGTGACCCTTCAAGCGGTTTCCTTCAGTGTGGGTAGCTACGACGGCGTAAATGGAATCTGGAACATCGTCGACATTGCGGCCAATGCGACAGAAACCTTGACCCTTGTGACGACTGTTGACGTCGGCACCGAGGGCAATACCATCAGCAACACGGCAGCGGTGTCAAGCGTCGCCCAGCTGGAGCTCAATGCCTCGAACGATAGCAGCACCGTGGACATCGTCGTTGGTGTGACCGGTGGGGTGGATCTGCAACTGACCCAAACTGTTGACAATACGGCACCAAACGTTGGTGAGACGATTTTATATGCTGTGACTGTCTTGAACGCCGGTGTCGGCGGGGCCAGTGGTATAGAAGTTTCAGACCTGTTGCCTGTCGGTGTCAGTTATGTCACAGCGTTGGCCAACAAGGGCAGCTATGACCAGGGTACCGGAATCTGGACGATCGGCGATCTGGCAGAAGGTTTTCAGGCGGTCCTGAATATTCAAGCAAGCGTGGACCAGGCGGCCGCTGGTGCGACCGTTACCAATACGGCCAGCATTTCGGCGGCGGACCAAATTGATACCAATGCCGGCAACAACAGCGCCAGTATCGACATCAATGTGCCGACCAGCGACCTGCAACTTTCCAAAACCGTCAACAACAGTACGCCAGCCGTTGGCGATACGATCACCTACACCTTGATTCTCGGCAACAACGGCCCCAATCCGGCCACCGGAATTGTTGTGTCCGATCTGCTGCCGGCCGCTGTTTCCTTTGTCAGCGCCAACCCGGCGTTGGGTTCTTATGATGCAGTGACAGGACTCTGGGATGTTGGCAACCTGAACCCCGCCCTGAGTGCATTCCTGACCATTGACGCGGTGATTTTGCCGGCCGGTGCGAGCGCTGCAGTGCTCAACACCGCCGCCATTTATGCGGTTGAGCAGGCCGATCCCGATTCGACCAACAACAACGCTTCGGCCGTGGTCACGGTCGCCGGTACTGACCTCGCCCTGGACCTGGTGTCCGACGTGGCGGTGGCGATCGAAGGCTCGGATCTGAATCTGACTCTCACCGTTGCCAACGAAGGCCTGCAGGACGCGACCGGTATCGAGGTCACCTACAAGGTTCCGGCCGGATTGACGGTGCAGTCAATGGTGCCGAGCCAGGGCGCTTACTCCAGTGTCACAGGTATCTGGACGACGGGCGATGTGGCCCAGTCCAGCAGCGCCAATCTGCAACTGACAGTCAGAGTCAACGCCGGCACGGCCGGATCCACGATCGGCAATTCCGCGACCATTACGGCGGCTGATCCGACGGATCCCAACCCGGCCAACGATACGGCCACGACAACCATCACCATCTGGACCGGCATTCCTTCCAACGAAAGCATTCTCTGGCCATTGGTCGGGACAACCACGGTGGTTTTGCCCGGCGCGATCACGGACGTCGACGTATTGACATTTTCGTACGTCAATCGCGGGGCTGAACCCGATACCCTGCATGGGATGACGGTGATGAATCTGACTGAGGGCAGTGGCACTCTGGCGCAAATGGATGCCGAGTGGGCTTCGGCCCAAGCTTTCCGCAACAAAGTCAGTACCGGTTCTGTTGGCGTGACCCCGCTGCCGGTTGCGGGCCAATTTGTTGATGGCCAGCTGCTCTTTGACCGCCTGGATTGGGCGGTGCCGGTGGGTGACACCCTGATCGTTACCGTACGTGGGGCCGCGTCATTGCAGGCCCGGGATGCCGCGCTGCTGAAAGCCGGCATCACCTCCGGAACCCACCTCATATTCAATGACCCCTACACCTTGGTGGGCTCCTGGCCCCTGGTCAGCGGACAGGGCCTCGAAGTGGACGGTTTTGTCGTGGCGCAGGCGGCAGTCATTCCGCGCGAAAGCGGATTGTTGGCCATTGGTTCTCAGCAGAATCTGGCTCTGACGGTGGATCTGCCCGGCAACGGCTACCTGGACGACGTGCTCTATGGACTTTCGGTGGCCAACAACGGTTCGGCCCAACCGGTGACTGATATCACCGGCATCGAGGCCTGGGCTGACGATGGCGATGGCCTTTTTGACGCCTTGACCGATGTGGCCCTGGGCCAGACAACCTATTCCGGTGACCGCTGGCAACTGACAGGATTGGATATCGCAGTACCGGCCGGTGGCCGACGTTTCTACTTTACGGTCGATATCGCTGAAACCGCGCAGCCATCCAGTGAAATCCGGCTGGGTCTGCCGGTGGGGAACGGTTTCGCCGTGGAAATGTTCAGTGGCAACGACGGGCCGGTGGACGCACCGCTCGAAAATCCCAATACTCTGGGAATCAGCGCCACAGACCGAGTGATCCTGACTTCGGAATGGTTCCGGTCGGGTGTCGCCTTGCCTGGCACCAACGATGCTCCGCTGCTGCAATTTGTCCTGACGAATACTTATACCACTGCATACCAACTGCAGGATCTGACTTTCACCAACACTTCCCTGGCCGCCGGAGCGACCGCTCTGCAGCGGGATGCCCTATGCCAGCAAGTGGATCTCTGGCTGGAGGGCCCGACCACCGATACGCGCCTGGCCAGTGGCATCTTCCTGGACGACCGCATCACCTTTGCGGGTCTGGACCTGGAATTGCCCGCCGACATGGGCATCAGGCTGTACGTCACTGCGGATCTGGGTCTGACTACAGTTGCCGATGGCAACCTGATCCGGGGTCGGATCGAATCCATCGCCGACATCGGTATTCCCAATGCGAACATTGCGGCCTCCTGGCCCCTGGAGTCCGATGTCGAGTGGCTGATCAACGGCATGACGGCTGAACAGATATCCCGCCGCGATATTTCCGCTCTGACGCTCGGGCCCAGCGAAGGCCCCGTTTTGGCCATGGACCTGACCATCCCGTCGGATGGCTACGCCGACGATGTCTTGTCGGGCATCACTTTGTCGAATGAAGGCAGCGCCACGGCAGCGGATATCGAGACGGCCGAGTTGTGGGCTGACGGCGGCAACGGTGTCTTTGATGCTGGCGTCGGTGATGATGTTTCCCTGGGACCGTTGACAGTCGGCACCGGTGATTGGGTCAGCAACGTGCTGTCCTGGCCCGTGCCCACCGAGGGGTTGCAGCTATTTGCCAGCCTGACGGTGGCGGCCACGCCGCAGGATTCAGTGACCGTAAAGCTGGGGCTGCCCATTGATGGCATCACGGTTTCGTCGGGCAACGATGGCCCGGTGGATCAGCCATTGGCCAGCAGCGGGACGCTGGTGATCAGTACTTCCCCATTGCGGAC
>DAOVTU010000396.1 GCA_030632925.1 Candidatus Krumholzibacteriia bacterium
GATTTGGCCTACGGCGGCTATGGCCCCTACAGCGTGCCGGATGCAGCCATCTGGTGCGAATCGGCTTCACCAACGATCAGGGACAATTTCTTTTCGACCAACTATATCGGTGTCTGGACGGACGGCAATTCGGCCCCTCTGATTCAGGACAACGACTTTTTTAACCAAGTGCAGACGCCGTTGGCGACGTCGGTTCTGGCCAATCCGAGTTACGTCAACAACACCTTCAACCAGAATGGCATCCACGCCATCGGACTGATCAACGAGACCCTGTCGGCTAATGCGACCCTGGAAAAAATCACCACGATGGGTTTGCCGTCTTACCCCTACTACAATCTTGGCACCACGACTGTGGGCATTGGCACTATCCTGACGATTGAACCCGGGGTGATCATCAAGGCCCGGGCGGGGACCAATGCGGTCACCGTTCGTGGTGGTCTGCAGGCAGTCGGTACGGTGGGTGATCGCATCATCCTGACCTCCATCAAGGACGATAGCCAGGGCGGGGACAGCAACGTGGACGGCGCGGCCTCGAGTCCGGCGGCCGGCAACTGGTACGGCATGTACTTCTACGACTCGGCCGATGATGCGAACTGTCGGGTTGAGCAGTGCCTGTTCCGCTTTGCCGGCTCCACGTATGTGATGTATATGGATTCGGCCAGCCCAACGGTTGTCGACAACGAATTTGAAATCTGCACTTACGGTATCGACATCCGCAATGATTCAGCACCGGTCATTCAGAACAATCTCTTTCGAGTCTTGACCTGGTATCCCGTCGTCAAGTCGGTTCTGTCCCAGCCGACGTTCGGCGGCAATGTGCTGGACAACGTGAATTATCATTGCCTCGGCATCCGGGGGGAAAACATCGGCCAGGACATGACCATGCAAAAATGGGACTTTGCGGGTTATACCAATATCACCCAGGCACTGGTGGGCGCCGGATTGACGGTGCAGTTGGGGGCCACCCTGACCATTGAGCCCGGCGTGGTGTTCAAGATGTTGTCGCAATACCCCACCCCGTTCTCCAGTTTGATTACGGTCAACGGTTCTCTGGTGGCCGACGGCACGCCGTTGGATCCGATCATCTTCACTTCGGTCAAGGATGACTCGGTGGGCAATCCGGCCGATACCAATGGTGACGGTGCCGGTACGGTGCCGGCCAACGGCAACTGGGCCTACGTGTTTTTTGATGACGTCAGCGATGACCTGACGGCCATCCTGGACAATTGTGAGCTGCGGTACGGATACAACTCATCGACCTATGGCATGGTGCGCTGCAACTCGGCTTCGCCCACGATTTCGAACTGCCGCATTGAATATGGCTCCTTTGCCTTGTCGACCCGCGGCGATAGCAGCCCGATTTTTGCCGACTGCATCGTCGACAACATGTCGGTGGCGCCGGTATTGATGTCGCTGACCAGTGATCCCCAGTTCTCGGGCAACCAGTTCCTGTCCGGCAACGCCTACAACGCGTTGGGCATTATCGGGGAGACCCTGGCCCAGGACGCCACCATCCGGGCCCGGGATGTCGGCCAGACGGCGCACATCCCCTACCTGTTGCGGGGCAACCTGACGGCTGGCTTCAGCTCCATCCTGCGCATTGAACCAGGCGTGATCATCAAGAGTGCCAGCACGAGTTATTCCATCACGATCCAGCGTGGGCTCATTGCCGAAGGCGGCACCGCACCGGATGAATTGATCGTCTTCACCTCGGCCACCGATGATTTTTATGGTGGCGATACCAACAACGACGGCAACGCCACTGCTCCGGGTGCGAGTCGCTGGGGCCGCCTCATCATTCAGAACGAGGCCATCGACGACAGCACACGCATCAGCAATGCGGTGTTCCGCTACGGGTACAACAGTTCGTCCCTGGGGACGATCGAGATCAACAGCGCCAACCCCGAGATCGACGACTGCGTCTTTGCCTACAATGGCGTGGCCATCGATTACAAGGGCGTGGCCGGTGATCCGGCCGCAGGCTGGATCCACAACAGCGACTTCATCTCCAACACCTATTACGGCGTGCGCAACCAGGGCACGGCCTTCACCGTCGACGCCACGAGCAACTGGTGGGGTCATGCGACAGGTCCGCTGGACAGCAGCGACGACACCGGCACCGGTGGTTTCTACAATCCGGGTGGCTTCGGCGATCCGGTCAGTGACCGGGTGGACTACGGTGCGTGGGAGACGACGGGCGTGCAGAACATCGTGCTCGGGGATGTCAGTCGCAATGGCGACGTGCGGGCCTTTGACGCCTCGCTGGTGCTGCAGGAATTGGTTGCGCCGGGCCTGCTTGGGCCTTTGCAACTGGTCCTTGGCGATGTCGATTGCACAGGCAGCCTGATGGCCCTGGACGCGTCTTTGATCCTGCGTTATGTCGCCGGACTGGACACGTATTTCCCCTGCGCGATCGATTCGATTCCGACCAAAAGTCTGGGTGACCTGCCCGCTATCGTGACCGCTGATCCGGTCAATTTTTCGGCTGATCTGCCGCAGGTGCTATTGGCTGCCGATGAATCGGTTTGGGTGCCGGTCCAGATCGACGGCTCGGGTGACGTGTTTGGTCAGGAATATCACATCCTGTTCGATCCAGAACTGGTGAGTGTGGCCAATGTGCGCCTGTTGCCTGTGGCGGCCGGCTCGGCCATGGCCTGGAACGTGATTGACGGCAACCAACTGCGCATCGCCATCGCTTCGCTTGAACCGTTGAGCGTGGTCGATGCAGGGGAGTTCGAACTGGTCTGCAACAGCACGCTCGAGGGTGCGACCATGGCCAACATGGTGCTGTCCTTCGCCCGCCTGAACGAAGAGGAAATGCTGGGTGCCTCCGGGGTGGATGATCTGCCGGACGCCGGAGCGACGCGCCTGTTCCAAAACCATCCGAACCCGTTCAATCCGGTGACGACCATCAAGTTTGCCGTGGGCACGGACCAGGGCGATACCCAGGTCCGCCTGACAGTGTTCGACGCTCGTGGCCATGTGGTGCGCGAACTGTTGAACGAACAACGCAGCGCCGGAAATCACGAAGTTATCTGGGATGGTCGTGACGGAACGGGACGCCAGGTCGGCAGTGGCTTGTATCTCTACCGACTGGATGTCGGTGGGCAAGTCCTGGTCAACAAAATGCTTCTCTTGAAGTAGGGGGTGACGGTATGAAACGCATTAGCAAACGCCTGTTCGGGGCGCTGGCGCCCTGCGGGTTACTACTGGCCCTCCTGCTGAGCGGAGGGCAGGCCGCGGCTGTCACCCTGACCATTGGCACGGCATCCGGCCAGGTGGGCGATACGGTGGCCCTGCCGGTGATGGTTACGGGCCTGGTCGAAGATGTCCGGGCCTATGAGATGGAAATGACTTTGACTTCCATCTATGGTCAATGTGTGGGGATCAATACGACCGGTACGCTCTCGGCGAGTTGGAGTGTTAGCTACCTCAGCGGTGTGAGTACCGTGACGGTGGCCGGAGCCTCTGCTGCGCCCTTGAGCGGCGATGGAGTACTGCTTGAGCTGCTGTACGAGTTGGGGCCATGGTCCGGCAGTCCGGCCGTGAGCTTTGGCACCGTTCTGCTCAACGAGGGTGATCCGATACCCACGTTGGTCAGTGGTTCGCTGTCGATTACGGCTTTGCCGGTCATCAACATCGCACCCGATTCGGGTTTGATGGCGGTTGGAGACAGCCTGCTGTTCACCACTGCGGCCGGCACGGCGCCTTACACCTACACTTCCGACGATCCGGCGGTGGCTGACTTTACGGACAATTGGTTGCACGCGCTGTCGCCGGGGTTCGTCAAAGCGACCTCCGAGGACGCCAATACGATTACCGATACGACCACGGGCCAGATCGAGGTCCGGGCCTTTCATCTGACAGTAGGTGCGGTGACCGGCACGATAGGCCAGACGGTGCTCATACCTGTCACTCTTGGTGACCCGACAGGATACGATATTGTTGCCGGTGAGGTCGAATTGACCTGGTACGCCCCCTACGCTTCTTTTGCGGGGATCGAAACAGCAGGCACGATTACGGCCGCCGCCGGTTGGGCGGCTCCCATGGTCCAGGCAGGGCCCGGTCAGGTGACTGTCGTGATGGCGGGAACCA
>DAOVTU010000036.1 GCA_030632925.1 Candidatus Krumholzibacteriia bacterium
ATTTCGAGTCCGCCTATGGGCCCATGAAGTCATGGGTCCTGTTGACCGGGAACGAAGAAGAATCGATCAGGGTGGTTGGAAGATACATCCAGGACCAGGCGCTGGCGTACAAGACGCCTTTGCGAGAAGCTGTCATGTCCATGCAGTGGGACCCGGATGTCGAAGTGTATTCGACCGCTGATCTGGACTACTACTTTGCCGAAACCGAACACTTCAAGACCGTCTGTCGGGTGCATGATCGGGTGATTCTGGCGCCCAGTGGAATTTCCCTGCCTGTCCCCCGCTCGGGTTCCCTGGTGGTGATCAGCCGTGGAACATTCGTCGATGTCAGCGTGGATCACCTCGCGATGGCCGAAAATTTAGCGGAGCAATCATTCCTCATTCGTGATTTCAAACGGATAACCGGCGTCGAACATGAGATCGCCGGGGCCAGGGTTTGTGAAATCGCCGGCACCGGCATCAGGACCGAGACATCATCGCAAGTGGCCTACTACGTGGGGCTGATCGCCTGGCAAGGTCAATACTGCCTGGTGCAGGGTGTGCAGGACCTTTACGCCACCGTAAGCCTTCAGGAAGAATTTTCCAAAATCACCGCCAGTGTGCGGTTGCGGGATGCCGCGAACTGAGCCTTGGACGGCTCGCCCGCCGGCGCATGGTGAGGAAACACCTTTCTTTGCCGGGCGAAGGACAATTCGCAACTTCAGAATACTTACGGAAATCTTGTGACCAGTATTGTACACTATCTTCGACCTTATTGCTCCGCTTTCGCCCAACCGGTGGCAACCTGCTCAATTCAGGCCATACAGGCCTCAACCCCCAGACCCGTCCCAGGAGAAACCCTTTGATCGGCAAGACCTTTGGCCAATACGAAATCACCGGCCAGATCGGTGTCGGCGGCATGGGCGCCGTCTACCGGGCCCGCGATACGCGCCTGGATCGCGACGTGGCCGTCAAGGTCATCCCCGCGGCGATGTCCAACGACCCGGAACGCGTGGCGCGCTTTGAGCGGGAAGCCAAAACCCTGGCCGGCCTGCAGCACCCGAACATCGCGGCCATCCATGGCTTCGAGGAGTTCGATGGTGGGCGTTTTCTGGTCATGGAACTGGTCGAAGGTGCGGACCTTTCGGAGCATTTGAAGAACGGCCCCCTGCCCGAGCACGAAGCCGTGGAAATCATCCGCAGCGTAGCGGCTGGCCTGAGCGCAGCCCACCGCAACAGCATCGTGCACCGCTACCTGAAGCCGGCCAACATCATGCTCACGCCGGATGGCGAAGTGAAAATTCTGGACTTCGGCCTGGCCCGGGCCACCACCCCGGATGGCGACTCGATCAGCGATCCGGGCCTGTCGCCCACCATCACCGCGGCCATGACCCAGGCCGGCACCATCCTCGGCACGGCCGCCTACATGGCCCCCGAACAGGCGCGCGGCAAAACCGTGGACCACCGGGCGGACATCTGGGCCATGGGCACGATTCTCTACGAACTGCTCACCGGCCAGCGGCTTTTTGTGGGCGAAACCACAACCGATGTGCTGGCTTCGGTTATCAAGGTCGCCCCCGAGTTGGACGCGTTGCCAGACGACACCTCGCCCTCGGTCCACCGCATGTTGCGGCGCTGCCTGCAGCGTGACCCGAGGCGGCGGCTGGACTCGGCGGCCGACGCGGCTCTGGAACTGGACGACGATGAGGTCGCGGCAGCGGCACCAGCCACCTCAAATCGCCGCAACATTCTGCCCTGGGTGGCTGCCGCATTGCTCGGTGTGGCCCTGGCCTTCACCTGGCTGCGTCCGGCGCCCAAAGCTGCACCCGAATTCCGGCAACAGTATGATCTGGAACTGCCCGGTTTCACCGAAAGCATCGCGGCCTACAAGCCTGTCGTTTCGCCGGATGGCCGGTGGGTCGCCATCTCACTGTTGGACTCCACGCGCACCCAGCGGATCATGCTCCACTCCCTGGAAACCGGCATCCAGACCTTTGTCGAAAACACCAACGGCGGCCAGTTCCCCTTCTGGTCACCGGACTCACGCTTTCTGGGCTTCTTCCTGCCCGGCAAACTGAATAAACTGCATCTGCAGTCGGGCACCGTGCAGGTCATCACCACGGAGACGAAGTTCAGCGGCCGGGGCGGCACCTGGTCGACCGACGGCATGATCCTATACGCGCCGGGCTCAAACGACGGCTTGTTGCTGGTTGATGCCGATGGAGGGCCCGTCCAGGCGATCACTGCCGTCGACAGCACCATGGCCGACGGATCCCACCGCTGGCCCCATTTTCTGCCTGATGGACGGCACTTTGTTTTCACCAAATGGAGCAACATTCAGGCTGGGCGTTCGGAACAGGGCGGCATCTTCCTGGGCTCCCTGGACCAGTCCCCGCCGCGCCAACTCCTGCGTGACCTTTCGGCCGCCGAAATCACCCTGGACGGGAAACTGTTTTTCCAACGCAACGGCCGCCTGATGGCCACGGACTTTGATCTCGAAAGCGGGACCGTCACCAGCGATCCGCGCCTCGTCACCGAAGCGATCGGCTTCCGCAGCACCAATGGCCTGTTGGGCATGAGCGCCAGCGATCGGGGCGACATCTTCTATTCTGAACACAATCCCAATGCCGGGCTCACCCTTGGCTGGATGGGCCGGGATGGACAGACGACCGGTGATTTTGCTGAAGTCCTGCCGTTGACCGTAGGTCTCGACCTGGCCCCCGATGGGCAACACTATGCCGCCGAAATCCTGGATCAGGAGGGATCGGTCCAGGTCTGGATCGGCGACATCAAACGCCAATCCTTCGCCCGCCTTTCCCGCTTCGAAACCGATTGCTGGGGTGCCAGTTTTTCTCCGGATGGGCACGAGGTGATCTACGGTGTTCAGGCCGGTGAGGGCGGGGCCCTCTACCGACACCTCATCAGTGGAGCCAAGGCGGCAGAACTGGTCATTGAGCTCTCCGCCAATGACGAATACTCCAACACCGGTCACTGGTTTGCGCCGGACCAGATGCTTGTCACACGCCCTGCTCTCGACACCAAGACCGCCAGCGTGCTACTGCTGGACCTGCAAAAGAAGGCCATGACACCGGTGCTGAGTGCGGAGTTCAACCAGCTCGACCCGCGTCTTTCGCCGGACGGCCGCTGGCTGGCCTACGTGTCCGATGAGTCGGGTGTCCCTGAAATATACGTGCGCAACTGGCCCGATCTGGACAACAAATGGCAGGTTTCCCGCCGCGGCGGTTCCCGGCCCCACTGGAGCAGTGACGGCAGCGAAATCGCCTTCATTTCGATCCGGCAGTTGGAACTTCGGGCGGTGGGCTTCAAGGTCGAAGGCGGTGAGCCTCGCATCAGCCTGCCTCGCTTAATGACGCGGATGGATCGGGGTGTGCGGCAATCCGCCCCTACAGCGGATCATCGGCAATATTTGGTGGGCATCAGCGCAACGGATCCGGAATTGCCGCCGATTCGGGTTTTGAGAAATTGGGATACCAGCTCTGAATAGGCGTACATTCCGAATTGAACACCTGGTCCTGTAAAGCGCCCCAATCACCTGGACAGCCGTTGTTTCGCCGACATTCACAATTGCACCAGATAGTGGATCGTGTATCCTTCTCGAGTCAGGAATTCACGCACAATACAGACCAATACGAGAAGCCCCAATGCGCCAATCCACAACTAAGAAATTCGGACTGACTGCCCTCATGCTTGGCCTGGTCCTGGCCACCTGTGTGTCATCCGCCTGGGCCGGTGAACAGCCGTCTCTCGCAGTCGGCAAACACGAAGGCGCCATAAAATTTGACGGCCTCCTCGACGAGCCGTTCTGGCAGACCGCGGCCTCCATCGACAACCTGACCATGGTCGAACCGAACGAGAACCAGCCTCCCTCCCGCCAGACCGTGGTCAAGATTGTCGCCGACAGCGAGAACATCATCCTGGGCATCGCCTGCTACGATGACCCTGGAGCGATCACCGCTTATTCCAAGGCCCGCGACGTGGATCTGGGCGATGAGGACCACATCAAATTTGTTTTCGACACCTACCGGGACGAACGCAACGGCTTCATTTTTGCCGTCAATCCATTTGGAGCCCGCTACGACGCCCTGGTGGCCGATCGCGGTGAGGGCGAAAACGAAAATTGGGACGGAGTCTGGGACGCCAAAACAGCGATCACGCCCGATGGCTGGAGCGTGGAAATTGTCATCCCGGCCAAGACGTTGAGTTTCAGGAAAGGCCTGCACCAGTGGGGCTTCAACCTGGAGCGGCGCATTCAGCGGTTGCTGGAAACCGACCGCTGGTCAGGCGCCAAACAGGACTACCGGGTCATCAGCCTGGGCCATGCGGGATTGCTGACCGACCTGCCCGAATTCGACCTCGGGCTCGGCCTGTTGGCCAAGATTTCCCCGGCCACCGGCTTCCACAAAAACCAAGGCGAGGCGGCCGAATTCGATACGGATTTGAGCGGCGACCTGACCAAGCGGATCACTCCCGATGTGTCGGCCACGCTGACGGTCAACACGGATTTCGCCGAGACCGAAGTCGACGCCCGCCGCACCAACCTGACCCGCTTCCCGTTGTTTTTTCCCGAGAAGCGGACCTTCTTTCTCGAGGGCGCCGACACCTATGACTTTGGCCTGGGCCTGGATGCCGACGTGATCCCCTTTTTCAGTCGCCGCATCGGGCTTTACCAGGGCAGCGAAGTGCCCATCATTGCCGGCGGCAAACTGAACGGCAAAGTGGGCGACACCAATTTTGGCGGGCTCTATGTGCGCACCGACAGCGTCGACGACCTCACGCCGGCGACGAATCTGGGCGTGGTGCGTATCAAACAGAACGTTTTACAACAGTCCAACGTGGGGCTGATCGCGACTGTTGGTGATCCCGGCGGCCTGAAGAACAGCTGGCTGACCGGCGCCGACTTCACCTACCAGACCACCGACTTGTTCGGGGATAAAAACTTTCTATTCGGTTTGTGGGGGTTGTACAGCAACCGGCCGGACCTGCAGGGCACCAAGACTTCGTACGGCTTCAAAGTCGACTACCCCAACGACCTGTTCGACATCGCGCTGGTCCACAAATTTATTGGCGATGCGTTTCAACCATCACTGGGTTTTGTACCCCGCTCAGGTATCAAATACTACCGCCTGGGCTTCAACTACATGCCGCGGCCGGATTGGTCTCACATTCGGCAGTTCTACTTCGAAAGCTCGTCGGTGCTGATCACCGACCAGGAGGACAACTGGGAAAGCTACAGTATTTTCACGGCCCCGATACACTTCCTGTTGGAAAGCGGCGACCGGTTCGAGTTCAACATCCGGCCCGTGGGTGAGAGCCTGCGCGAGCCTTTTGAAATCGGCGAAGGCGTGATCCTGCCGGTGGGCGACTACCACTACCTGCGTTACCGGCTGGAATTCGAGACGGCCAGCAAGCGCGCCGTCAGCGGCGAAGCCACCTGGTGGTTCGGCACCTTCTACGGCGGCACTTTGGATGAGATCGATTTGGAGATGAGCTGGCGCGTGACCAGCAATGTCATCCTGGAGGCCAGTTTCGAGAAGAATATTGCCGACCTGCCCGAAGGCTCCATCGACCAGGACCTGTTCGGCACCCGATTGCAGTTGAACTTTTCATCCGACCTGCAGTTGAGCAGCTTCATCCAGTACGACAACGAAAGCGAATCGGTCGGCACCAATACCCGACTGCGCTGGACAGTCACGCCGCTGACGGACTTGTTTGTGGTCTACAATCACAACCTCAAGAGTATTCGGCAGGACCAGTGGCAGTTCGATACCAACCAGTTTATCGTCAAATTGAGTTATGGGTTGTGGTATTGAGCATGTTCGCAGCCTCAACACCACATAAGGCACATTCTGTATTGTCTAAAATTCGCTAGTGAAATATCGCCTTGATCGCACCCCAGGACCTGGCCTCGTTCGCAACCCCAACGGATTGAACCGTGCCGCGAATTTCACCACCCGGAGAAGTGGTGGTGTGCAGATTGAGGTACCACAAACCGGCAAACAGATCCGCTTCCTGAGCCAGTGTCAAAACGGCATTGCCTACCACGGGCGAGCCCACGACACCGACGGCGACCGCCACGCCCGCATTCTGATTCGCCAGGGCCGGGCCATGAAAATGCATGGCCGTTGGCGCCCCGGTCAATCCACTCCAGGTGATGGACCAGGACAGAACCTTGGCGACATCGTCATAGCTGATGTCGGCCGTGCCGGTGCCACCCGAACCGGACCCGGCCCCCGCGTTGGCATTGGGGCCGTTCATATCGGCGGTCATCGGAAACACACCGGCCGCGGCGGGCCCCACCATGAGCAGAACCAGAGAAACGACGATCGTGAGCTTGAACAATTTCATGAATATTCCTCTCTTACTGTAAAATGCCCACTTTCGGGGCTGTATTAAAGCCGACCAACTTAGTCCTCATTATATCTCAAATTGATCATGACAGCAATTTTGGGTCGTGAAATGGCCACCACGCTCCATTTTTGTATATCATGATCCCTTTTTTCCTACTAAATTGATGGGAGTTCCAGTCTCGGCGACCTGAAAAGAAGGAAACCCATGAAATCCATCCTGATCTCCCTCATCTGCCTAACCTTCCTGGCCGGGTGCTCCTCCGCCCCCGAGCCCGAAACCGATGCGCAAGCAGCAGACACGGTTGGAACAATCGCCGAGTTCGAAGTCTTCGGCATGGATTGCCCCGGCTGCCATGGTGGCCTGGAAAATCTGGCCAAACAGATTCCCGGCGTGAAAACCGCCAAGGCTTCCTGGGAAAACAACAAGCTGGTGCTGGGTATTGAAGAAGGCGCCAAGGTCACCGACGAACAGGTTCACGACGCCATCGACCGTGCCAATTTCACCGCAGGAGAGCGCAAGAAATGAGAATGCCCGCAATCGTATTGGCCTTGTTGATCGGCCTGGCTCTGATCCCCGCCACCAAATCCCTTGCCGTCGGCATCAGCATCGATGCCGGCCTCACGCCTCCCGAAGGGCGTTGGATTTTCCGCTCCCAGGTCCGGACAATGTCCCGCACCGCACCCGATGGCATGGGCGATGCCAAGATGGACCGCCTCATGGTGCCCCTGGTCGCGGTGCACGGCCTGCGCCCCCAACTGACCCTCGGCGTGCGCCAGATCATCGACTCGCGTTCGATGACCATGATGGGCAGCGAGAATACCGATACGGGCTTCAGCGATATTTATGTTTTTGCCAAATACAAAATCCTGCGGATCAACACCCGCGACTACACCCTGGGCATAGCCCCCCTGTTGGGCGTCGAGGCACCCACCGGCAGCAGCGACATCACCAATGATTTCTGGTCCCTGAATACGGGTCTGTACTTCTCGGGCCGCGCTGGCAAATGGGGCGCCGACCTCAACGTGGGTTACGGCTTGCGCGGCATGGCCAGTGTTCCGGATGACAGCCCTGACCCCGGCAACCAGTGGGGCCTCGATCTCGCGTTGGCCCGGCAAATCCCCATCGGCGGATCAGGCCAGATGGCGTGGGCTCCCGTGTTGGAAATTTCGTGGCAGGACACGGCTTCTGATGAGTTCGGGGGGACTGCAACGCCGAACACTGGCGAGTCCATTTTTTCCCTGGCACCGGGCGTGAAATACACGCGCGGTGACTTGATTGTCGAAGCGCTGGTGCGCATTCCCGTCTCGCAGGATCAGAATGGTATGCAGATGGAGATGGAGAACATGTACCTCTTTGGGGTTCGGCACATGTTCTAGCGGCGTCCAACTATTCATTGTGGCGCCCGGTTCCAATTCCCGCTTCCCTGGCTAGGCTGCAAAGCATGAATTCCTGTTTTTCACCGCGCAATGCGGAAAACCCCAGCAACACCCCTTGGCGAACAATGTAGCGTCCAGTATGACATGTCCGCCTTCTGCCAGTAAGACTAAGTGACACTTTCCCTCTCCGCGGCCCGGTCACGGGCCACAATTAGGAGGGTGGTGAGCTGGTCCATGGTCGATAACGATCAGGTTCGAATTGTCCTGGACCAGTCACCGGACTATCGCCTTTTGAGCTTGATCTGGACGTGGCGATTTCAGGCGCAGATGGCTCAATCACCCGCGAGACAATACACATCAGCGGCAATAGCACGACTGTGGTGCGAACCGTATCAGCCGATGTCACCGACATATTGCTCGACCCCGAGCGAAATATCCTGATGTGGCGGCCAGCCTACTCCACGGCGCCCATGATTGACGGCGTCGCCCTGTCACCGACTGCTCCCTGGCCCGATCATGCCACCTATGCCGGGAAGTGCTACATCGGGAAATGCGACATGGAAATCGAAATCATCGGCAAGCCGGACGGGCTTTTCCTGGACGTCGGGCTTGTTGCCACCCTGAAGGGCGGACCACTCTCGAGGGAGTACGCTCTGACTGAGCACTGATGCGGGGAGGTTGTGTGGAAATCCTCATCGGCCGTTCAACTCAGCCACAACCTCCACCAAGTCCCCCGTGCGGTAGAAATCCACCGCGATGATGTTGGGGGTCAAGCCGCGTTCAGTCTCGCACTGCTCAATCCGCCCCATCAACACTTCACGCGTGTTGACCAGCTTCGCGTCTCGCGGCCGCGACGTGGGCGGTGTAGTGACCCAGTGGTTCATCAGTAATAGCGACCCGCCGGTGCCCCCACGATTGGGCTCATTGGAAAAGTCTTCGGGGCTATCGAAATGGTAAGGCGTCTCCTGGCAAACGTCCCAGGCACCATGGTACCAAGGGATTCCCGCGGTGTCATTTTCACCGAGAACGAGCACTCGCCCTTCACGCGCAATCATTTCGCTCATCGTGGGCCAGGGCAAACCGACCGGACCGCGCCAAACCAACTCGAGCAGTCCACTGCGTTCAAAAGCCTCGGCAACAGCCGACGCCGGCACGGTGTCTTCGATAATAATGATGATCACTTCCCTGGGGTTGGCCACGAGAAACTCGCGAATGTCTGCCAACACCGGCACCAACAACTGCGCCCCCAGTTCGCAAAGGCCATGACAAAGATAGAGGTCGCGATCTCCTGCCTCGGAACCCAACATGCGCTCACGAATTCGCAAGGCAGCGTCCAGACCCTCGGCTCCCAGTATCGGCTCCAGTTTCTCTCGCGATATTTCGCCCTCGGCCAGATCCGTTTTTACGGCCTTGCCCACCGGCACACCAGGCAATACATCCAGCATCAGGGCCCGGATGCCGTCCTGAAGCTGCGTCCGCACACCCACCTGTTGATTGGGAAAGAGCCAGCCCTCCACATCGGCTGATCCCATGGCGTTGTGAGTGCAGGCAAAAACCACTTCATTCAACGGCCGGTCGCCGAGCTGGTCCTGGCCGCTGGAAACAAGTGCCCGTGCCGCACCGGAAGACGCGTCATCGGGTGCAGGAATCCGGGTCAAAAAGAAGGCACCAACCAAGAGTGCCGCACCAACGACCAGGCCCATGGGGATTCGGCTCAATAGAGCAGACTGTTCTTTGTTGACGCCCTCGAGGTTTTCCAAACGTCCAGCCAGGCGCGCCGCCGGATCAACCGCCAGGCGGGACAATTCACGCAGGCCGATGAAACAGATGACACCACCGGATAGACCAACCACAAACCTCATCACGCGTGTGGGCTCCAACACCGTCACACCGCCGAGAATGACCAGCAACAATCCGCGCACCAGGCGCAGCCCGCGATGTTCCGGTGGCGCAACCAACAGCCGGTACAGGAAATCCCGGATCACGTCCAGGTTCATAACTTCCAGGAATGCGGATGCCGTCGCCATCATCAAAATACCCGCACCACCGAGAATAACGATGCGCGACCAGAAGCCACCCACGAAGGTGGACCAAACTCCGGCCAAGGCCTGCCCCAGAGCCGGGCTTGCCGGGATCCGAGCCACGATGTCGGCCCCGACCTCAAACCCCACAAGAGTAACCACGGCAACCGTTGTGACCGACACGCCAACTCGCAATAGAGCCAGTTCGTGTTCAACGGATACCAACACGCTGATGATCAGAAGCAAGGCCCCAATCAGGAAGACCAACCGCGACCAACGGCCAAATTTCTGTCCGTAGTACAGGGCCTCGCGTGAAACATCAAGCACCGGCCCTTCCTGTAGTCCGCCCATGACCACGACCAGGTTTTCAGGGATCATCTCGGCCAGATCCGGGCGGCCCGCCATGGCTTCCTGCAGGATCAAACCAAAGTCGGAGACAGAGAGCAGCACTTCCTGCCCGCTGCGAGTGGCCATCAACTGATGGCTCTGTTTTACGCCCTGACGGACCACGGCCCGAAACGGTGCCGAAGAAACGACAGATTGAGCCGCTGTCTTGATCAATGGCTGAACGAGGATCAGGTCGGCATTGGCTTTAACGGTAGCTTCAGTCAACTGGTCAGCCACATAGGAAGCCGTGCGCTCATCGCGCAGGCTGTCAGCCAGACGGTCGGCAAAGAAATCGGCGTCGAATACGGCGCGCGTGCCCAGGGACATCATGGTGCCGGACAGCAGAAGCAGAACGCCAATGGTGCCACAAATTCCCGCAGTAACGGAACGCAAACGGTGAGGTCGAGTCGCCACTGATGGCTCCTTGCAATTCGATCGTTGGCCTGCGCCCGGTTTCCAGTCATTTCCACTACAGGATAGCAGACTCACCGATATCGCGAACCTTTAGATTGGAACCCAGGTGTTCGATTGCGCCAACAGGACAGGTGATCTCGGTGCGGCGGCTATCGCCATCAGGCGCGCGTTTGAGCCTTCAACAACACTTTCAAAGCACCGCGCCTGCCCGCGTGTTCAAAGGCTGCAATAGCCTGATCAAAGTCATAGCAGGCGTCGATCAAGCAGCCCACATCCACCTCACCACGCTCCAGGGCCTGCAGCGCCCGCGAAAAAGGACCGCAGCGACTGCCCACCAGTCGAATCTCATCGATGACAATCGGGGCCAGGGACAGCTCGTGAGCGTCAGCCACGGTGCTCTTGAGTACGACTGTTGAGTTCATGTCTTTTCCCTTTGGCAATATTTGCCACCTTGCGGCGGCCCGGCCCGGGTCGTTTCCCAGGGCGGTCATGTCATCGGCTTTGATCACGTAGTTGGCAGCAAAGACGCGCGGGTTCACCTGCGATTCCCGGCTCAGTGATGTCCACAGGCGCGGCGCAATCAGCAGCACCGTTTTTTCATCACTTTCAGCAATCGTCGTATTGGGATCATCGCCAACCAGAGCCGAAATTTCGTGTCCTTTGGCGTCCACCAGATACGAAAGGTCGGCACCGTGAGTTCCAGCCGTTACCAAATCGGCTTCGCACATGTGGATCTCTCGAGAAATTTTTCCGGTCTATATCCTGGTTAGGCCTGCAGCCCATTCAGGTTGAGCATGACGGGGGAGCTTACGATGATACTTCACCGCTCTCCGTCACCAATATCTTTTGCGCATCTGAAACCAACGGCATAATCGCGCCAGTTGCCTGGCAGGCCCTTTCGATAATAGACTCTTTTGCACATCGCCCCGGAAACCCAACTCCCGCCTCTTATTACCCTGCTACTACCAGCCTGCGGACCTGTTGGATTGTCAGACGGGCTTTTTTTATAATAATCTTCAGCAAAGTGATCGGAGACCCACTCCCAGACATTACCTCCCATGTCATAGAGCCCATATCCATTCGGTTCATAGTTTCCAACCGGATCGATAAGGTTCCCCCA
>DAOVTU010000311.1 GCA_030632925.1 Candidatus Krumholzibacteriia bacterium
AAACAGCACGACCGGGCGGCTGATGCCGTACTCCCGCGAAGTCCGTTCATCGGACGACATGACAATGATTCGGGTATGGGCTGGGATTCCCACAGGTCCTCCTGGTCTGGACTCTGGTGACTGGACTTTGATTTCTGGGCTCAGGCGTCCGGTTACTGGTCGCTCGTGCCAGCCGATTCGTCAGTTCCGTTTTCGTCGTCAATCAGGGCCAGATGGCCCTTTCCGTTTTCCTGGCCGCTGCGGGCCCGCGGGAACCACAAAGTGAAGGTGGTGCCACGGCCCGGCTCGCTGTCCAGTTCGATTCGTCCCCCATGTTCATGCACGATGCGGGCCACAATGGAAAGCCCCAGGCCGGTGCCCTTGCCGTAATCCTTGGTGGTGAAGAAAGGCAGAAATATGCGGTCCCGGGCCTCGGGCGGGATACCTTCGCCGGTGTCCTTGAATCGGGCGCGCAATTCACCCGCGCCGCCGTCATCGAGCACGATGTCCACCGAGCCACCTTCGCCCATGGCGTCCAGGGCATTGGCCAACAGATTAAAGAAAACCTGCTCCAGTTCGTTGCGGTTTCCATATACCCAGGTTTCTGTTTCGGCCGAGATGTTCAACTCGACTGAAGCCACCTTCAGCTTTTTTTCCATCAGGAAAATCGTGTCGCCGATGATTTCGGACAAGTCGATGCGCCCGCGCTCAGAACCGGTTGGCCGCGCAAAATTCAGCAAGCCCTTGATGATGCCGCGGCACTGTTCGGTCTGCCGAATAATGCGGTTGATGTCTTCGCTGTCGTCTTCGTCTTCGATGGTTTCTTCGAGCATCTGGGCCGACAATAAAATTGCCCCCAGGGGCGTGTTCAACTGGTGGGCAATACCCGCGGCAAGCTGCCCGATGCCCGCCAGTTTTTCGGTTTCGCTCATCCGGCTTTCGAGTTGTTTTTCGCTGGTCACATCACGCGCGATGACGGCGTAGCTTTTTTCCTTCTCGGCCATGGGGCCGCGGCCCGGCTGAATGTATGAGAAGGTGAGTGTGAGTTGGTTGAACCCATCGCTGCGTTCTTTTTTGACCTGCACCTCATAGGTGAGGCTGCGGCCGACGCGTTCGACATCGTTGAAAATTTCATCCACCGGCACATCGAGTCCGGTGTCGAGTTGGCAGATGTTCACACCCAGTGCGTGGCGCCGGTAAATGCCGAAAAGTTTTTCGGCTTTCTTATTCCACTCCTGCACATGGCCCTTGGCGTCGAGAAGGAAAATGGCCTCGCCGGCGTGGTTGATGATACTGCGATATTTGTGTTCGCTGCGTCGCAATCTGAGGTGACCCAATTCACGCACGCGCAGCCGAAAAAACATGCTCCAGCCAAGGGCCAGAATGAAGAACTGGAAGGTGCCTTCCTGAAGTATCCCGGTGATGATTGCACCGGACTCCCACTCGTAGTGCCACAGCGCAGGCAACGAGCCGGTCTTTTGAAAGTCCAGGCTGAGACTGTAGATGTTGTAGCCCATGTAGAGCAACGAGCCGCCGATCAGCAGGCCCAGAATCAGGCGCAACTTGAGGATGCGCCCCACGGCAAAGCGGCGGGCGATGACCCTGTAAACGCTCGTTGACTTGATGGGTTTCATGGCTGACTCACTACAGTTCCGTGTCCACGCCCATGATCTTCAACAACCGGATCAGGTCGTCGTCGGAGTAGAACCGCAGGTGGATAGAACCCTTCCCGGTTTTTGCGTCACGATCAATGGCTACTGGTGAGCCATAAACGTGCTCCGAACGTTCCATCAGGGCACGTATTGTCGGATCCACGGCCGCCACCCGTGCCTTGCGGGATTTGCGGGTAGGCTTAGCGCCGCCGCTTTTGACGCGGTTTTCGCACTCTCGAACAGACAAGTCTTTGGTACTGCACAGCTTAGCCAACTGTGTGCGCGCAGGTCCGGCAGGCATGCCCAAGAGAGCCTTGGCGTGCCCTTTGGAAATTTTCCCTTCCTGAAGCAGGGCCAGAATCTCTTTTTCCAGGCTCAGGATGCGGACCAGGTTGGCCACACCGCTGCGGCTCTTGCCCAGCATCGCGGCCAACTCTTCCTGGGTCGCCCCATAGGCGTCCATCAGGTTGCGGTACGCTTCGCCCTCTTCGACCGGGCCCAGGTCTTCGCGCTGGATGTTCTCCAGGAGCGCAATTTTCAGGGCTTCGGTTTCTTCGTAGGTGCAGATCAAAACCGGGATGTCGTCCAGGCCCGCCAGGCGACTGGCCCGCACACGTCGCTCACCGGCGACGACACTGTACAACACCGATGCGGCCGGGGCTTGGCTCTCCGGATGCTGCTGGGCCTTCTCGCCAGCGGTCAGCTTTCGCACGAGCACCGGCTGCAGGATACCGACCTGTTTTATACTGCTGGAAAGTTCTTTCAACTTGTTCTGATCAAACAACTTACGCGGCTGGCCAGCATTAAACCCAATGGACTCCAACGGAACAGTATAGGCCGCCTCCCCGCCCCGGTCGGCGGCAACGGGGGTGGGATCGCCTCTGAAATCCGCCCCATTCAGGAGGGCCGACAACCCCTTGCCGAGGACCCGATTCTTGCTCATGGTGACACCTTTCCTGCGGCTCTTTTCAGCGCAGATACTCCATCAATTCGGACTAGTTGTTCTTGGCGATCACTTCTTTGGCCAACTCCAAATAGCTGCGTGCTCCGACACAATCCACATCGTACAACAGGATCGGTTTGCCAAACGAGGGCGCCTCACTCAGGCGGACATTGCGCGGGATCTTGGTCTGGTAAACCGTCTCGCCAAAAAAGTCGATGGCCTCTTCGGCCACCTGGTTGGACAACTTCAGGCGGCCATCCCACATGGTGAGCAATACGCCCTCCAGGCGCAGCCCTTTGTTCAACCCACGCTGGACCAACTGGACTGTGCTCAAGAGCTGACTCAAACCCTCCAGCGCATAATATTCACACTGGATGGGAATGAGTACCGAATCAGCGGCGGTCAAGGCATTGAGGGTCAACATCCCCAGGCTGGGCGGAGTGTCGATGATGACAAACTCATAGCGTTCGCGCAAAGCCCCGACGGCCTTCTTCAGGAAATGCTCGCGTTCGTCCTGGGTTACTAATTCGACCTCAGACCCGGCCAGGCGACGGTCGGTGGGGATTACGTCTAAATACGAAATCTTGGTGTTTTGAACGCACTCGGCGAGGGAAGCAGACCCCAACATAAACTCATAACTGGTTCCGCCGTTGGGGCTTACGCCAACACCACTAGAGGCATTACCCTGGGGGTCCAGATCGATCAAAAGTGTTCTTTTTTCCGCTACAGCCAGACTGGCGCATAAATTTACGGCTGTTGTGGTCTTGCCAACTCCACCCTTTTGGTTGGAGATGGCTATGATTTTACCCATGGCGGGAGCCCGCCTTTCCTGAAATAAGTGGTAGTGCTGCAGGAGGACAATTTACACGGGAGGGGGCGGCATCGTCAAGGTTTCGCGGGAGGCGGCCATTGTTCCACGTGGAACATTGGGCTCAAACCAGGGAAATTGTTCCACGTGGAACAATGGCGGCTGCCGTCAGGAAGACACCTCGTAAACGCTCAACACCAAAGAGGCGGCCGTAGGGTGCTTCGATTTCGGCGAAATGACCTGTTGCCGAATGGGGCTATATATATAGTCACCGATCGTCATGGCTTCCGATGCGATTTCCAGTTCCTCAACAAGGCCTGGCGTCCACTGTTGTTTTGGGGGATAAAAACGGGCAATAGCCACCACTCCGCCCTCCGGCAGGGCCGACTCTCCCCGCGCCACATCCAGTCCCGCCAAAACCACCGGATCAGACAGCCGCAACGCTTTCATGGATATCAACACCCGAGAAGGCGCCGGACCGCCCGCCGCTGGTGATTCCCCCCAGCGGGCGTTCCAAACCTGATGGGGCTGTTCCGGGGCAATCTTGTTCAGCCTCTCCAGAAACCAGGCCCGCTTTTCGCGGGGCTCCACCAACCAGGTCTGCAGGTTGTCGAATCTGGCGGCAAGCAGTTGGTGCCAAACATATCCCGGCAAGCCGCCGCCGGAGCCCAGGTCGAAATACCAAACCGGGTCCTCTTTATCCCAGCCACCCAGTTCGACGCCACTCAACCCAGCCCAGGCTTCGCGGCATTGCCCGATGAGATCCGCCACTCGACCCAAGGTGCCTTTCCGGCTGACCAAATTGATCTGCCGATTCCACCTCACCATCTCTTGTTGAAACTGCCCCATGGCTGCATTGAATCGAACGTTGGGGTTATTCATCAGGAGAACCCTCCCGTTGTTCTTTCCATTTTTTTAGAAACACCGTCAATACCGCGAGGTCGCCCGCACGCACACCGTCTATCCGGCCAGCCTGCCCCAGAGTTCCTGGGCGCACGCGGTCCAACTTCTCCCGCGACTCAAAGCTCAACGCGGTCATGGACTTGTAGTCGATCTCTTTTGGCATTTCCAGGTTGTCCAGATGCTCGCGATTGCGCAACAGACGGTTATGCTTGGCGATGTAGCCCTCGTATTTGATGTCGTTTTCGACCTGGAAGACAGCCGCCTCCACCAAGTGTCTATTGCCTGTATGGCTTTGCAGTTGCGAAGTTAACCCGTCAAAGCGGCCCCAAAAACCGTCCGGAGCCTCGACCCTTTCGCGAATGTTTCCCAGGCCCACGCCCGGAAAACGCAGGTAATCGGCGGCAAGCAAACGCGATGCCCGGTCCTTAATAAAGACACTCGTCGAACTCAACAACTTGGTCGTCTCGTCAATAAACGCGGCCCGGGCGTCCAGCTCGCCCAAC
>DAOVTU010000657.1 GCA_030632925.1 Candidatus Krumholzibacteriia bacterium
AAGCTGTCTATGACGCGCTGTTGCGGGGTGAAGTTGACCTGATCGGCACCAAAAAATTGGCGCACAGCGCTGAGCTGTTGGCTCGCGACTAGTCCACCGGAACGCCACTCAGCCCAGCCGACTATTTCAACAACACCATCTGCTTCGTCTCAATTTGCCCCGCGGCACCAAGCCGATAGTAGTACACGCCGGATGGCGCCAGTCGCCCGGCCTCATCGCGGCCATGCCACATCCTTTCCTGGGGGCCCGCCGCCATTTCGGCGCCTTCCGCCAAAACCCGGATCAGTTTTCCCGAGACGTCAAAGATCTCAAGAGTGGCCTCGCCGGCGTGAGGCAAGTCGAACCGGATGGTCGTTGCAGGATTGAAGGGGTTGGGGAAGTTTGCATGCAGAACCGCCCTGCCAGGGAATGCGGGGTGCTCGTCGTCCACTCCACTGGCACTCCCGGAAATTTCGTAACTGCCCATTCCCACTCCACCCTCAGCGGTGTACAAGACGCCGTTGTAGACCTCCATGTGTTGCACCACACCCAGAGTCTGGGTCGAGGCGAGCAGTACGGGGTTGTTGATGTCCGAGATGTCGTAGGCGTGCAGGGCCTGGTCGAAGCCGGATATAAAAATCTCGTTGGAGGCAGGCGATTTGCCGGGAGAAGTCGGCACACCAGCCGCGACGGCACTGGGGGCCGATCCGCCGGGCAAACAGATCTCGTTGAGGTACTGCACCGAGTTGGGGCCGAGCACTTCGTAGATCTGAATACATCCACCAGACTCGTTGTAGATGAAGAGCAAACTGCCGACCACACGCACCGCTGAAGCTTGGAACAAGGACGTCGTGAAGGCGTCGATGGGGGTGACCTGACCGTTCTGGTCCGGCAGGTTGTAGACGTTGATTTGGCTGGAGCCGCTGATCGCTACGGTGACCAGGAAGTTTGCCCCAAAGGCGAGGCCGGTCAGAAATCCTGACGGCGTGAAGCTGCCGAGCAGGGTCAGCGAAGAATCAAAGACTTCAACCGGTTGGGAGCCCTCGGCAATAGCGACTTGGGTGTCGGAGACCGCGATGTCCCGGGAAAATCCGCCGGTGGGCGATGAGACTGCAACCAGGGGTGTGGAGTTTCCGTTGGGGATTTCCAAGGCATCGACTGAATTGGCTTTCAGGCCAAATACGGTGGTGGAGCTGGATCGGCCACTCATGGCGTTGAGGTAGCTGTCGAAGGTCGAGGAAAACAGGGCGGCCGTCGCAATATTCAGACTGCCATATCCCTGGCCATCCGAACGAACGCTGCGGGAGTTCAGGATGGGGCTATTGCCGGTGCTGACGACCCGGACTTCCTCGCCAGCCAACTTGTTCACCGGCAACACCGTCATGAAAGCAAAGCTGGAAGAGGCCCCTCCGGTAAAGAGAAACGAGCTGCGCACCACAGTGGCTGGCACGCTTGTGTCGGCGAGCACCACACCTTCGTTGAAGGAAGCGAAGAGAACCGATCCGGCCAATCGACTTGGGTCTGTTGTCAGGTTGTTGACATAGGTGATCCGGCCATCGGTGACGGGATAAACTCCCTGGGTGCTGATGGCCAGGGGATCGGTGACATCCAACAGTGTGGTGGTGCCGCTGCCGTCAACGGCGTAGAGGCGATCGCCCTCCAGGTGCATGCTGTCGGCGCCATTGCCGTAGATGTGGGAGTTGATAGTGCCCATGGCGGCCAGGTTGGTCGTGTTGACCACTTGCACGCCTTGTATGGCCACGAAGGCCGTATTGCCGTCCGGGGTGATGACGATGTCCTGGATGAACGACGATCCACCGTGAGCCCAACTGCCCAACTCCACCGGTGCCGCCGGTGTGGTATTGTCCAGTCCATACAGCCTGGACGAAGTGCCGATCAAAAGATGGTTGCCTGCACCCGCATAGAAGATGCCGCCGCGGGTGGTCCCGACCGCCGCCAGGACACTGGGATTGCCGAGGTCGATGATCTGGCAAACCCCGTCGACATTCAGGTAGTAGTGAGAGCCGATGTGGGCGAATCCCCAACCAAAATTTTCACCGGGAAATGAAATGGAATCAGAGATGACAGGGTTGGCCGGCACCGTGAAATCCAAGGCGTAAAAAACGGTGTTGCCGATGTTGCCGTCAAAAACGGTCGCAAAGATTGTCGTTCCCTCGAGGGACAAATCCAGCACCAGGCCAGGCAGGGCAAAAGTGCCCAACTGCACCGGATTGGCGACGTCACCGGCGTCCCACAATTCGACGTTGAGGCCGCGGCCCAGGGCGAGTTGACCGTTGGCCGCCGAGATGGCAGCGCAGGTGCCGTCGTCGGATCGTCCGCGGGGCGCCAAGGTTGGTGGTGCGGCCAGGGCCATCTGAAATGTCAGACTGAATAATATCAGGAGAGTGGTCGTAAGGAATGTATGGCGGTGCATGATGACCCCAATTTCGCCTGGGTGACAGAAAGTTCGGCACCATGGAGAGTTCTCCGCTGGACCGGAATTCTTGCCTGTCATGGGCTCACTGGGCCAGCACCGAATGATGTTGTGGGCGAAAGAAGAGTATAGCACACTTGTATAGATTTGGGAATAGCATGGGTTCTGCAGCGGGATTCCAGCAATT
>DAOVTU010000166.1 GCA_030632925.1 Candidatus Krumholzibacteriia bacterium
GACATCCCCTTCGGCTTCGGGGTGACCTGGCGCTGGGGTTGCGAACTGTCCTTTGACATGAGTCCCTATCAGCATCCCATCGGCGGCCGGGATGAAAATCTGTTGGAGCGCGACCGGGACGACATCATGGCCTTTTGGCGCTCGGCCTACCGGCCCGACAACATGACTCTGGTCGTGGTAGGGGCCGTGGATTCGGCCGCCACTTTTGCCGTCGTGCAGGAGAAATTTGGCCAGGTGGATCCGGCCCTCTTCCCCGAAAAAACAGGGCCGTGCACCATTGTGGCCGCACCTCCTACCGAACCGGACCACACCTCGCCACGCCTGAAGATCGAGTACGGCGACATCAAAAAGGCCTACACCAAGCTCATTTTCCCGGCCCCGGGCGAAAAACAGGGCCTCGACCCCATCCTCAGCGTCGTCAGCCGGGTGCTTTCGGACGGCCGCAGCTGCCGTCTGTACCGCCAGGTGCAGGAGCAGCAGAAACTGGTGGACGATTTTGCGGTCATGACCGAGACCGGCCCCCGCGAGGGCATCATCCTGTTTGATATGGAAACCGGGCCCGAGCGGTTGCCCCAGGCCATGGTCGAGATCGTGCGGGTATTGGAAGATCTCAAAGCCGACGGGTGCACCGAAGCTGAATTGCAGCGGGCCATCACGCGTGTTTCGCGGGGCTATTTGTTTGGCGCCGAAACCGTGCAGGGACAGGCCTCGAACATGGGACACAACGATGTGAACGACGACCTGGCCGGCACGTTCAATTACCCCGAGCAGGTCGCGGCCGTCACCAGTGACGACGTGCGCAATTTCTGCCGCAGCGTTTTCCGCCTGGACAACATCAACGCAGTGATTTACCTGCCTGATGGCACCGACGCCAAGGCCCATGGCATTCCAACTGATGCCGAAGCACTGACGGCGCTGCTGAGTGGCACACTCGCTGCCGATAAGCCCAGCACCATTCCACCGCCGGCGGCACACGCGACCGCCGCGGTCAATAAAGGCAAGGGTCGCCCCACGGCCGAGCACCCCCACTTCGAGACCACACATCTTGGCAACGGCATTGAAGTGTGCTACCGCGTGGACAAGGCCGTGCCCATCCTGACGATGAGCCTGGCCAGCAACGGCGGCACCACGGACGAGACCGGCGACAACGCCGGACTGTCGACCCTGACCCAGGCCGTGATGATCAAGGGCGCCGGTGGCCTGGATGCTGAATCACTGCACGAAATTCTGGAAGGTGAAGGCGCCTCGCTCAGCCCCCAGGCGGACCGCGACTACAGCGGGTTGTACCTGTCGGCGCTGTCTGGCCGGTTGGACCAGGCCTTTGACCTGATGGGCAAAACCATCGCTGACCCCACTTTTGCCGAGGCGGAAATCGAGCAGGAGAAACGGCTGGCCCTGGAGCAACTGGCCTCGGTGGACGACAACCCGGTGCAGGCGGCGGTCCTGCGGTTGCGGCACATGATGTTTGGCGACCATCCCTATGGCCGGCCGTTACCAGGAACCAAGGAAAGCATCCCCCGGCACACCCAGGCGGAGCTCAAAGCCCGCCACCAGCAGAACTGGATGGCTGACCGTTTGAAGGTCGTGGTGTCCGGTGATCTGGATCCGGATGACTTGTTGCCGCGGTTGGAAAACCTGTTGGGGAGCCTTCCGGACGGGCAGGGGGCGCCCCAACCCATCCCGGCGGCGGCACAAGTGCCCAGCGGAGTGGTCAGCGAAACGATGGTCCGGCAGCAGAACCAAAGTGTGGTGCTGGTGGCCTGGCCCGGCCCCATGGACACCACCGTCGACCGGGTGCCCCTGATTCTGCTCAAGGAAGTGCTCAACGGCCAAAGCGGGCGCCTGTTCGAGCAACTGCGCAACCGGCAAAGCCTGTGCTACAACACCGGCGTGATGAGCACGGCGGGCTTTGGGCAGGGAATGTTCCTGGGCTATGTGTTGACGGCACCCGACACGGCAGAAAAAGCGCGCGCCGCGCTGGTCCAGGAAGTCCTGGGTCTCGGCGGCGATCTGGTTGGCGAAGAAGAATTCGAAAGGGCCCGGGCCGAGTTGCTGGGCCACATGTTGATTTCGTCCCAGTCCAATTCCTCGCGGGTTTCGCGGGCCTCCCGGGACCGCATCTACGGCCGCGGCCCGGACAACCTGGACAAGCTCATCGAACAGGTGCGGGCCTGCACTACCGCCGATGTTCGCGAAGTGGCCGGGCGCATGTTCACACCGGATGATCGGTACGAAGTCTTGCTGGGCCCACCGCAATAGGCAGGTTGTGCCTCTGAGAATGTGTCCGGTTCACTTGATGCAGTGGACCGGACATGAAACACACAAAAAAGACCACCAATACCTGGGCTCCTCCCCACTGCCCAAACCCTAATTGCCTGCACCACAACAACATTGAAGAGATCTGGCCTTTCAAGAAGATTGGCTACTTTAAGCGACTTCAAACCCCAACCCGTATCCAGCGGTTTACGTGCAAGACCTGCAAACGCAGCTTCAGCACCCAAACCTTCTCTCTGTCCTACTGGCAAAAGCGCCCCGACCTTGACGCATCGATCCTGATGAAGACTGTCGGCGGTATGGCCAATCGCCAAATTGCGCGTGATCAGAAGGTCAGTCCGGAAACCATCGACCGCCATCTTTCACGCATTGCCCGTCACTGCATGTTGTTTCACAACATGATGATGCAAGACCTTCCTCCGACACCGGAGATCGTCGTCGATGGTTTTGAGTCATTCGAATACAGCCAGTATTTTCCGATCCATCATCACGTCGCTGTCGACAAGGAAACCGACTTCTTCCTCTACTTCACCGACAGCGAACTGCGCCGCAAAGGCCGGATGACTGATGTGCAGAAACACCGCCGCCAGGAGTTGGAGATGGAGCTTGGTCGACCTGACCCGAAGGCCATCGAAAAGGACATGCGCGAGTTGCTGGAAGTGGTCCTAAATGGTGCCGAGACGGCAACGGTGTTTAGCGATGACCACCCGGCATATCCACGCTCGATGAGGACTCTTGAGACGAAAATCAGCCACCGAATCACACCGGGGTCTCAGCACCGGGATAAGAACAACTCATTGTGGGTGGTCAACTTGCTGGATCTACTTATTCGGCATAGCAGCGCCAACCACAAGCGCGAGACGATCGCCTGGTCCAAACGGCGGCAGTCCAGCGCCGAGCGGTTGGTGATCTTGCTGGTATGGAGAAACTACATGAAACGGCGGCGCGAGAAGGCGCGAAGCAGTCCGACCCCGGCTATGGAACTGGGGTTGTTGGGGAAGCCGTTGGAGATCGATGAGTTGTTTTCAAGGCGGATATTTCGGGGACACTGCGAGCTGCCGCCGCGGTGGGCAGACTACTACGACAAGGCTATTGAGACGCGGGCTCTACCGCAAAATCGGACGCACGAATTGAGCTACGGGTACTAAAAAATCCCCTTGCCGGTCAAGCCAGCAAGGGGAAAGAAAAAACACAATTTCAGAGGCACAACCTAGGCGGTACGGTACCGATTCGGAATATCAGACATATCAATCAGCACCGTCTTCTGGCTGAAGAGTGCGCGGTGATTCACATCGCCCGGCACGCTATAGTGATCACCCGCCTGGTAAAGATTCGACTTGCCTTCAATCTCAATGATCATTTCTCCGCTGATGACCATGCCCCGCTGTTCGCAGTGGCTGTGGTCCGGAAAACTCACGCCCTCTTCGAAGACAAAAAACACGACCTGTTTTTCATCATTCTGCAGGGAATATCCGGTCACGCCGGACACGGGAATTTCAACTTTGGGCAGGGAAAGAACTTCGGGAGGGAGGATGTTTTCGACACGTTGGGTCTTGGCAGCTTCCATACGTAGGCCTCCTATAGGGTTCGGCTCGCGCAACCCGCTCAGGAACTCGCGGTCCCTGCCGGGTCATTACAGTTTAGCATATCCACGGGGTTTGGCAACTCAACGTTCGGTCGCCCCGACCCCTGCGATCAATCGTCAGCCGGACGCGGCGCGTAGTCGGCGCCCCGCATCGGCAAGGCTGGCCCTCCGGCCACCGTTTCGGCGGAAATGATCTCGCCCACCAGGCAATCATGGTCCCCGGTGGTGAACCGGTCGACCAGGCGGCACAGGTATTGGGCCGCACATCCGGCCACCGCTGGCACGCCCTCGCCCAGCAGCACATGTTCGGTTTGCCCCCACTTGTCGACATCCCGCCGGGAGTGCATTCCGAACAGTCGAGCCGTTTCCAATTGGTCAGCCTGCAAGACTGAGACCGTAAACTCTTTGGCATCGGACAGAAGTTCGAAGGTGCGGCGTTCGTGGCCAACCGAGGCCACCAGCAAGGGCGGGTCAATGGAAACACGAGTCACCCAGGCGGCCGTCAGGCCACCCAATTCATCGCCCTGGCGGGCGCCGATGACCGTCACCGGGGCCGGCAGCAGGTGCAATGCTGCGTCAAAAGTCGAAGGAGTTTTACTCATGGGCTCAGCCTAACCTGCCAACGAGAACTCGGCAAGCACGGGATAGTGATCCGAAGGCAAGGCCTGTTCCCGGTGCTCAAGGCCGGCAAAATCGATCCGGCGGACCGATTGCAGGGCCAGGCGCGGCCGGAAGAAAACGTAGTCGATGCGGCGCGGGCCCAGCAGCTTGTGGCTGACCTTGTCGCGCAAACCCAGACCGCGGAAGGTGCCGCCATCGGGGCAGTCTGCTCCACCACAGGCTTCGGCCCAGGCGTCGAACATTGGGGCCAAATTGTTGCCCAGGTCCGAACCCATAGCCCGGATTTCGGGGCTGCTGCTGACGGCGTTGAAGTCGCCGGTCAGGAAAACCGGGGTTTCGGGGCCCATCTGGTCGACCTTGCGGGAAATATATTCACGCAACTGAACCGCGCTCTTTTTGCGATGGCCCGGATTGATGGCTTCCAGGTGAGTCGTGCCAAATACAAACTGACGGCCATTGGCGATCATTTCAAAGGTGTTCCAGGTCACCAGGCGGGGGCGCGTGCCAAGGTTGTACTGGGAAGCGGGCACATCCGGGGTCGGCGACAACCATTCGGTGACGCCTTCGTCGGCATTGTCCACTGGGCGCAGGCGGTCCTTGCGATAAAAAGTGGCGCAGTACCAATTGCTTTCGCTGTGGGCCTGGTCCCGGCCCAGGTTGCCCTCGCCCACGAAGGCGTATTCGGGCAAAAGAGCCGCCAGTTCCAGCAATTGCTGGTAATTGGCCTCCTGGGTGCCCACCACATCGGGCTTCAGGTTGTCAAAAATCTTGGCAATGTTGCGTTTACGCAGGCGCCAGGGATGACTCCGCCGTTTCTTGGTGGACGTCAGAAGGTTGAATGTCATGACGCGGAGATTCAAATCGTGATTCATTCGCTTCCCGGTTTCCTTTGTCTGGATTTACGTAGTCGAGCAGGGAGTTGGTCCGATTCCCGGCCGTTGCGTTGATTCCCGTGGTGCCTGTTCCTGCCTTCGTACGGTCAATGTCATCCGAAAGTTCCGGGCATTCTGCACGATGGGGCCCTGTTTTTTTCCTGACATTCCTGCTGTCGCAAAATCCATTCCGGGGCCTTGACCGCCGGATGGCGCCTTGTCCTGTCGCGACATGGCTATTCAGCCCGGACTTAAAAGAGATCCAGTTGCGGCGGCTCGTCGGGCAATTTCAAAGCGCGCAGGATCATTTCCATCCAACCGGTGCGGGTGCCGCCCGGCAGTTCCAAGTAGTCGAGTTCGAACTCGGCGAGCAGTTTGTCGATCAACTGATCAATGTCGGACTGGAAATCCACCGAGGTGTCGCGGGTGCCGTCAAACGAGGGCGGCGCGATCACCGGTACCTTGACCAGCAGGTCGTAGGTGGCCATCCAGTGCCGGATAAAGGGTTCCATCTCAGGACGCCGACCGGCCGCGTGGACCATGTAGGCGTAGTTGTCAACCACCGCGCGGTCGCAGACAATGGCGTCGTAGCCATCGGACAACTCGATTTCCCGCGCCACCTGGGTGTGCAGGATCCAGTTCTGGGCAGCGTCCGTGGTGTCCCGGTTGATGGGCAAGGGGCACGAGCGGGCCACTTCCTTGACCAGATCGACGCTCAGGTCCAATCTCTTCAAGGTCGCAGCCAGTTCAAAACAGAGCGTCGTCTTGCCGACGCCGTGGGTGCCGATGAATGCCAGTTTCATGGGACAAAATTAGGTTTTTGGAGCGAGAAAGTCCAGATTCAGGCCGAGTCCATATTTGCCGAAGAACCTGACGTGTTGGGGTTGAAAGGATTGCGGTCTGGAACTACCCTGAGCAGAACGAGGGCAATCCGGCCTGCTGGGGCCGGCAGATATCATTAGCTACAGATGGAGTCCCGGGAAAAATGAGCGAAAATACGGAGAGCATCAACTATTGGTCCGAGGTCGACGCCGGCTTCCGGGGCAGCCTGATGCTGCGCCTCGGCGCCCTGGCCACCGCCGGCGGTGCGTTGCTCAATCTGGGCGCGCAGGTCCTGGCCGGCAGCGGCGATCCTTCGACATCCATCACGATCGTGGCCTGGCTGCTGTATATTCTTGGTCTTTGGGGCTTGGCGGCAGGATTTTTCTGGGTAGGATCCCACTCATTTTTCACGCGGTTCGGCTTTGTCGTCGGAGCCTTGCACGCCGCCCAGGGCGTTCACCTGCTGGTGCTCCTGTTCACCTTCACGGCGCTCCCCATTCCACCCA
>DAOVTU010000139.1 GCA_030632925.1 Candidatus Krumholzibacteriia bacterium
ACCATACTGGGAGCCACCGGGTGTCGCGAGAGTGCGCCCGACGACATCATCAATCAGGAAGAAACAACCGAGGCCATCGTCTTTGTGAAGACCGATGGCGAGGAAACCCTCAACCGCAGTCGCGCCAACGGGAACCTGTTCAAGTTGTCGCCAATTTCGCCGGATGGTGTGGTGACGAACATCACCAACTTCACCGGGGCGTCGGTCAGCGATCCTTGTGTTTCGTTCGACGGCGAGAAGATCCTGTTCTCGATGCGGCCCCAGGGCAGCAGCCAGCACAACATCTTCGAAATCAACGCCGACGGCTCGGGCTTGCGCCAGGTCACCGATGGCGGTGGCAACGACTTTGACCCGCTGTATCTGCCCAACGGCAAAATCATGTTCACCAGTTCGCGCCACGGCGGCATGGACGAGTACAACCACTCGCCGGCCGAGGTGATGTACACCTGCGAATACGACGGCTCGAACATCGTGCGCCGCAGTTTCAATATGAGCGACGACTTTGACCCGGTCTTGAGCGCCAACGGCCGGATCATCTACACGCGCTGGGAGCATTTCGGGAGTTTCAACCGCTTCCCGTTGTTTGTCTGCAATCCAGACGGCACCCACGCCTTCCACAAGTACGGGCCCCACAACCGCAACTTCTTCCATCCGCAAATCATGCCTGATGGCCGAGTCATCGCCATCGAGTCGACCATGGTCAACGAGGATGCGGGCCCCATTGCGGTGTTGAAGCTCGAAGCCGGACCGGTTGACCCGTTGCTCGATGGCGCGGACCAGCATTGGGACGTGCTGACGGTGCAGGCCAACAACGATGGCGCGCCCTGGCCCAACGGTGTGTTCAAGTATCCTTTCGCCCTGGGCGGCAACAAGTACATCGCGTCGTACACCCTGCCTGCTGCTGAAGAGCAGGACGTGGACTACGGCCTGTACACCTTCACCATCAGCCAGACGGGCGCCGGCACCGACGCCGATCCCGCCACGCTGTCCATCGAGAACCTGACCTTCCTGTACAACGATCCGGCCTGGAACGACTACGACGCCCAGCTGCTGGCGCCCCATGACCCGCCGCCGATCGTTGATCCGGTGGGCGATGAAAACCTGGACTTTGGCGTGTTCATCGCCGGCGACGTGTTCAACCGCAGCAGTCATGATGGCCAGCGAGTGCCCGTCAATGGAGTCGACCCGATCGATGAAATCGCCGTTCTGGTGGGCATCCCGACAGCGCGTGGCGAGTCCAACGACTTCTCGGCCAACATGTTCGAAAAGCGCGCCCTGCTGGGCTTTGCGCCGGTCTACGCCGATGGTTCGGTCAAGTTCAAGGCGCCGGCCAATGTCCCGATCACCTTTGCGACCGTGGACAGCCTGCATCGTGAGGTTGTGACCAAGCGCACCTGGATCTACGTGCAGCCCGGTGAACAGGCCGTCGAGAGCATCGGTTGCCATCAAGAGCGCGGCGACTTCGCCCAGCACATCACCAATCCGACGCCCATCGCCCGTTCGATGGAAGCCACGGACCTGAATGTGCGGCCGGCCGACTACACCTACATCAACTACCGCGACACCATCGCGCCCATCGTGGCGGCCAAATGTGTGTCGTGCCATTTCGCGACCTACACCGAACGCGATACGCTGATGCAGCCGGGTGACATTCTCACCACGGTCATCGATACGATTCCCGCGCCGGGATTTCTGGACCTGACCGCGGTGCCGGACACCACCGGACGCATGGATCTGATTTTCCCGCGGGCCTATATCAACCTCTCGGGCGAGTCGGAAACTTCCCTGCGCCAGGCTGTGTCGCCGGTGTTCCCGAGCCGTTCACCCCTGATCGATTACATCCACGGCGTGGGCGAGGCGTCGGCCATGGGGCCGCATCCGGCTACCGATCCGTTGACCGCCGAGGAGCGCGAACTGTTCACCTTGTGGGTGCTGATGGGCGCCCAATACCGGTAAGCCGGCCAACAGGAGAAGTCATGATACGGAGAGATTTGCTGCTGAAGGTTCTGGTGGGCGCCGTGTTGATCACGGTGGCCGCCGGGGCTGCCAGTTCCACCGAATCGACGAGTTCCACCGAATCGGCCAGCGCGACCGAGCCCGAGCAAGCCGGCGCCCTGATGATGAACCACCGAATGGTGGACCTGGACGGCGCGCCGGTGAGCCTGGAGGCCTACCGGGGCGAAGTTCTGGTGGTCAACTTTTGGGCCAGTTGGTGTGCGCCGTGTTTGCGCGAGTTGCCGATTCTCGATGGCTGGAATACGACCTGGCAAAACGCCGGAGCTCGTGTGATCGCCGTTTCCATCGACAGCAAGGCGCCCAACGCGCGCGCTTTTGTGGCCAAGACGGATTTGAAATTGAGCGTCTGGCTGGATGGTCCGCAGGGCCTGGCGGCGCAACTGGACCTGCCGGCTGTGCCCACGTCCTACGTCATCGACCGCACGGGTCGCGTGGTGCTGCGCATCGAGGGCAGTTCGCCGGCTGATCTGGCCCGGATGCAGGAAAAAGTGCAGTCGCTGCTGAACAAAACGGACCGGAGGCCCGAGGCATGATGGTTTTCCTGAAGAAATGGACCCGGTTGACTGTGGCGGCCGCCCTGGTGGTTGCCGGCAGCGGTTGCGCCGCGGTCAAGCCCTACGAGATGGAACACATGGCCGACGAGCTGATGACCAACTCCCACGAAGTGGCCGCCGCGCGGCATGAAATGAAATGGCTGGAGGCCCGCGAGGGGTCGACCGGCGGTGTCGGCGGAGCCGGCGGAGGGTGTGCCTGCAAATGAAACGCGTCCGGGCATATTTGATGGTCTTTGTGGTCCTGCCGGTCCTGATGGCGCAGCCCGCGGCAGCGGGGCTGGAGATCCAGGAAAATTCGGCGACCTACGCGCTGAACATGTTTTCGGACGTGGATGGTGTGAGCGTCTTTACGCACTACATCGACTACGCCTTGAAATCCGACAGCGAGGTCAGGGCGAGTTTTGAGTGGGTGCACGACAAGGTGATCGTACCGGCCATCGACGCGGCCCCGGGTACGCCCGATCTGGTCGATGCAGTGACTTCGGCGAGCCGGCCCATTATCGAGCCCCAGGATGCCTTCGAAGACTTCGTGAAGATCCGCAACTCGGCTCAGGGCACGGTGGACTACCGTGGTGCCAGCGCCAGCTATTACGTCTCTTCGGAGAATGACTATTTCGCCCAGATGGTGTCTGCGGGCTACAACCGAAATTTCCTGTACGACAATTTCAATCTGTCCGGCGGCGCCAGCTACAGTTGGGACGACATCACGCCCTTCGAGACCGGTGGCACCCGGGGTTCGGCTTACCGCAATACCCTGCACTGGAACCTGGTGGCGACCCAGATCGTGACCACCACTTCGCGGGTCCGGTTTGGCGTCGAGCTCAACTCGGTCACCGGTCAGCAGCATGATCCCTACCGCAGCGTTTATGTAGATGGGGAGATCGAACCGGAGCTGCATCCGACCAGCCGCAGCCGGCGCAACGCCTTCCTGAATTTCAGCCAGTACCTGGGCAACGAGTCGAGCCTGAAAGCCGACTTCCGCTACTACCAGGACGATTGGGATGTGGCTTCCCAGACCTACGGTCTGAAGCTCGGCCAACGCATTTCGCGCGAGCTGACGGTGCGTTACCGCTACCGCTACTACACCCAGTTGCCGGCCTGGTTCTACCGGGACGATTACCGCAACTCCACCAATGTGGATGGATTCCAGACCGCCGACTACCGGTTGGGATCCTATGGCGCCCATCTCTTTGGCGGGCACATCACCTGGCACCCCGAACGGCTGCTCGGCGGGGTCGATTTTCTCGAGCACACGGAACTCAATTTTACCTACGAACGGTATTTCAATAGCAACAACTTCACGGCAAACGTTTTCGAGACGAGCGTGAGCATCGCGTTCTGAGTCGTCTGCAAAGAAGGAGTCGGACATGTACCGGATAACCTTGATCATCACCATGCTGCTGGCCGGGACCGCCACCGCCGGCACGTTTAACCCGATGCCGTATTTGGCTGACAACCAGGTCGACGTGCTGTCGCGCCAGGTCGCCAACCAGACGGTTGATCGGGACCTTTTCGAAGCGCCCTACGCCACGGTGATCGTCGGCAATGTCGACATCTACGATCGCTTTCCGTTCCTGGAGGCCCGCTACTTCCAGGTGGTGAGCGATCCGGGCTGGAACCGCCTGGTTTTTGGCGAACTGGACAAGGGTTTGCAGGCATTTGACGGCCAGGGCAGCAGCTTTGGGCCGCTGAATTCGCCCCGTGGGATGTCGGTGGACGACCAGGGCCAGGTCTATGTGGCTGATACGGATAACAATCGGGTGCTGGTCTTCAAGACCGTCACCGAGTACGACCGCATCACCCTGGTGCCGCAGTTTGCGATCACCGACTTGAACCAGCCCTACGACGTGGCCTTCTCCGATGGCGGCACGCCCTTCAGCGCCGATGACGACGTGCTGTATGTGGCCAATACCGGCCAGAATGAAATCCGTTGTTATAGCCTGACAGGTGGCAAAGCCAACCTGACGTCCAGCCTGGGCACTTTGGGCAGCCGCCCGGGTGACTTTGCCGGACCGCTGGCTTTGACCGTTGGCCGTGAGGCCGGCTCCCACACCACGGACATCTACGTGGCCGATGCCCACAACGGGCGCCTGGTGCAGCTGCGCGACAACAACGGCAGTCTGCAGTGGGTTGGCCAGCAGGTTCATGACCTGGGTGCCGTCACTTCACTGACCAGCGACCACTGGGGCAACGTGTACGCCACCAGCCCCCAGGGCGGCGTCGTGAAATACACCGCCGGTTTGAAATCAGTGGCCGGCAGCTTGGCCACGACAACTCGGCCGCGCGCCTTTCATGTGCCGAGTGTGACGATCAGTGACCACCGCAACGGCACCCGCCAGCGGTTGAGCGAAGGCCGGGGTGTGCTGGTCGAAGAGTGGGACAGCGGCTCGGGCCTGCGCGTGATGGGTCTCGGAGTCGAGGTTCAAAACCCGGTGCTGGTGCCCGGCAGTGAAGCGTCGGTTGATGTTTTCCTGACCGACCACGCCGAGTTGACCGTCGAGTTGAGCGATCCGGACAGTGGCGAAGTGGTTTCGGTGAACCGCGCCGGCTTGCACGCGGCGGGCGCCCAACGCGTGGCCCTGCAGGCAACCGACGACCTGGCCGGATGGGAGGCGGGCGAATACCTGCTCACCGTGCACGCCAAGTCGACCTACGACACCGAACCCGATTCCGAAGTGCAGTTGACGGTGAGCCTGGCCCGCGCCGGCGATCCGGACCTGCCGCGTTCGCTGAAAGTGGTGGGCAACTCGCCCAACCCGTTTAACCCCTCAACGGTTATCAGTTTTTTGGTTCCGGTTGGAGCTTCGGATGAGTTCAGCCTGAACGTGTACGACCCGCGGGGGCGCCTGGTGCGCCGCCTGGAATCCGGTGCGCCGACGCCGGGCCTGCACACAGTTGTGTGGGATGGTCGCGATGATAACGGTGAGTCGGCAGGATCGGGCGTGTACCTGTACCGCGTGGTGCTGGGCGCCGAAAAATCCACCGGCAAAATGACTCTCTTGAAGTAGAGGCGAAACGTGATTTTAAGTAAAACCATCCGGCCGATCCGGACCATCTGGACCTGCCTGGCAGCGGCATCGAGCTTGCTGCTGCTGGCAGGTTGCCTCGGCGAGCCTGAAATCGACGAGCGGTGGACGCTGCTGGAGTTCCTGTCCACGGACCCGGTGCCGGGCGAGAATCTGGCGGTCGGTCAGCCCTTGTCGGTGCAGGTGGCCGGGCAAATCACCTATCGAGATATCCGGACCGGATTTCTGGTAGCGGAGGTGCGCTACAGCGATACGCTGGGCCCGGCGGCCCTGAACCTGGACCCGGACGACCACAGCCTGGCCACAGCAAAACAGGTGGAGCGGGTGCTGAACAACTCGGTCACCGCTGGCCGGGCGACCCGGGCGGTGACCGGCTTTGATCACCTGATGCAGCGGGTGGACCTGGCCTTCGACGTGACGGTGCCGGCGGACATGTTCGTTGGCGATCCCGATTCGGTGGCCAACCGCGGCTTGTACCTGCTGTTGTATCTGGCCGAAGGGGACGAGATCGAGTTGGAGGACAACCGCGACTCGCTGGTCGTGACGCCGTTTCCGGTGGACCAGTACGAACTGTTGTTCACGGGTTTTGCCCTGGACCTGGTTGATCCCAATGGCGGGGGTGCGCCTTGAGCACGCTTCGTTGGAGCCTGGTGCTGGGACCGTTTTTGATGCTGCTGGTGGCCACTTCGGCCCTGGCGGAAAGCCGGAGCGAATGGTGGCTGGCCACGGGCCTGGGCGCAGGTGCGGTGAGCCCGGATCAGAACTTGGTCAATTACCGCTGGGATACGCGCCCGGCTGCTTTGTACGCCTTGGAGGCCACCGCAGGCCGGGGTCGGTTGGCGGCCGGCCTGCGTTTTTCGCGTTGGAATACGACTCAGGGGACGGGCTTGGCGCTGGCCGAGGCCGACCCGCAGGTGAATCTGAATGCACTGGATTTTGTGGGTCAGGCCCGGTTGGTCGAAATGGCCGGCTGGCAGTTGTGGGGCACGGCCCTGGTGGGCCGTTTGGGCATCCGGTATGCACCGGACCAGGCGGTCATCTCGACCGGTGTGCCGGGTGGCGAAATCACTGTGCAGTACGACCCGATAGACGAAATGAATCTGGGTCTGGGGTTGGCGCTCAAGCGCGACTTCGGGCGCCGGGTGAGCGCTGCGCTGTTGGCTGAGCAGTCGCGCTTTTCGCTGGATACGAGCCACCGTCGCGGCGACGAAATTGTTTTTGAACGGCAGGAATTCGTGAACTGGAGTTTCCGGTTGCAAGTCTCCTGGGTAATGGACCTAGGCTAAAATTTTTACCTGGCGCGAGCCAGCGAGGGGCCTGAGATGAGAGCCTTTTTTCTAACGTTGTTGGTGTTTGTTGCGGGTACGGCAATTGCCGGCCAACCCACCGCCGAACCGCGCAATGCGCCGGACCTGAACCAGCCCCACGTGCTGACCGAGAAGAGCGTACGGCTGACCCGTTCGGGCGACAACGTCGTGCGCAGTGGTCCGGGCAACACCTTTGCCATGGTTTCGGTGCAGCCCAAGGGCGCCACCTTCGTGGTCATCGCCAAAAAGGAC
>DAOVTU010000011.1 GCA_030632925.1 Candidatus Krumholzibacteriia bacterium
CTGCGCGCTGCTGGCCAGTCGGGGCGTGCTCTTCTACAGCACCCACGTGGAAACCTACCTGCCGGCCCTGGCCTGCCTGACGCTGTTTACGGCCACCTGGTTCAAGCCGCAGCGCAGTGATCTGGAGGCTTCGGCCTGGTTGGCCCTGGCGGTACTTTATCATCAAACGAATGTCTTGCTGGTGGTGCCGATCCTGCTCACGTCAGACCGCCTGCGGCCCGATTTTATTCGGGTTGTCTTGCCGGCCGGCGCCGCGGTGCTGGGTCTGTACATTGCCGGCTGGATATTCGAAGGCGGCGAAACCGGGTTCTTCCCCTGGCTGCTGACCTACGCCCAGGCCGATGTGCCGGCCTGGGGCAGCTTGTCCCACTTTTCCTGGTCGGGTCTGTCCGCCCTGGGCCTGAGCCAGATGCGCCAGATACTGCCCGTGCAGGAATTTGCCGCTGATCTGGGTGCGGTGGTGCTGCTGGTGCTGTTGGCCGGCCTGACTCGGCACCATCTGGGCCAGACGCGCTTCCGCCGGGAACGGCGTTTCGCCTTGGCTTATCTGGCTGTATATCTGCCCTTTTTTCTGTGGTGGATTCCGTCGGACCCGGACTTTTTTCTGGCCACCCTGTTGCCGCTGTGGATGCTCGCATTGTTGCTGCTGGCCGACCTGAACCGGCGTTGGCAATCATCCTGGTTGGTGGTGCCGGTGGTGCTGCTGCTGGTCGGCAACCTGTGGTTCACGGCCCGGCCGCTGAGCCGGGATCCGGGCCTGGCGCACTGGCGGGCTCTGCAGTTGAGCCAGGTGATTGAGCCCGGCACCGCCGTGGTGGTGGGGTACGGCCTGGAGCAGGAAGTGCTCTACTACACGGCCATCGAAGAAGTGTTCGAAGGAGATGCCCTGGGCCTGAAATTGGCAGCCGGCGAGGTGGCCAGATGGCCATCGGGACCGGTGCTTGTTGGGCGCGGCTATTTGCAGGTGATGCTGCCGCGCTTCACGCCTGCCGATGAAATTCTGTTGCAAGCCCTGCTGGAATACAATGAGGCCGAACAAACTTGCCGCGCGCACCGTTTTTTGCCTGATGGGCTTGGCCTGTTGATCTCGGAGGAGCGCCAACCGGCCGACTTGTGGCCCGTGCTTTGCGATCGCCTGGCCCAAAACGTCGCCATTCACCTGCTCGAAGAAACCCGCAGCACTTCCCACTGATAGGGCAAGACGCGGTCACCCAACGGCTGGCCCGACCCATCGCAACTGGCGACCCATTCCATCGGTGCCCGTTTCAACATCCGCCGCCACTGGGCGCGGTCACAACAGTGCAGGTCATAACTGTCGTCAAAGTGCTCTTCACCGCGGGGGCGGTTGACCGTCAAATGACTGATCACGGTTTCGCGCCGGCCCCGTTTGGTGCCCGGTTCCGGCGGCAGGTAGTTCACAAGTTGGGTCACCCGGCAGCTGCCCCGAGCCGTTTGCCAGACGTCTTCTTCGGGATACAGCCAATCGTAGTCCGTCAGGCTCAAGCCGACCACATACAGGGCGCCGGGTGCCATGACTTGGGCCATCTGTTCGAAATGGTGCACGAAGGCGGCGTCCGAAGGCAAGTGGCGCAGGGTATTGACCGGATTGAACGCAAAAGTAAAGCGCCCGGATGGCAATCCGGCCTGCCCGAAGGCCTCCTGAAAATCAACCATGTCGGCTTTGAAAAGGTGCCGGGCCGGGCACTTCAACCGCCCTCGGGCGTAGGCCAGTTGCCGCTCATCCAGGTCAAATCCGGCCACTCGGCGACCGCGGCCCTGGGCCACCCGTAAATAGCGCCCGGTGCCGCAGGCGGGCTCGAACCACATCCGGTTTTTTTTCAGCGAGTGTTCCGTGTGGCGTTTTTCGATGCGCTCAAGAGCATCAACTTCGGCCGCAGTACCCGGCGTGTACAGGATGTCGTACAGCACCGGGTCGGCATACAGCCCGGCCATTAGTGGTACCCGATGGCCACGGCGATGATCAGGAATACGGCCGCCAGACTCATCAGCATCGCGAACAGCGGCAACATGAAGCGCAGCCACTTGGTGTAGGGGATCTTGGCCAGCGAGAGCATGGCCATCAGGATGCCGCTGGTGGGAATGATCGAGTTGCTGAAGCCGTCGCCGCAGGTGAAGGCGAAAACGGCGGTTTGGCGCGTGATGCCCAGGATGTCGGACAAGGGCGCCATCAGTGGCATGGTGACGGCGGCCTGGCCGCTGCCCGAAGGAATCAGCAGGTTCAGGGTCGATTCGAATCCAAGCATGCCGATGACCGCCACGTAACGCGGCACCTGGCCCAGCACGCTGGCGGCGCCGTGCACGATGGTGTCCATGATCTGGCCCTCGGCCAAAACGATACTGATGCCGCGGGCAAAGCCCACCACCAGGGCGGCCACGACCATTTCTTCCATGCCCTTAATGAAAGCGCTGGTGGCGTCGGCCAGGGGCAGGCGGGCGATCAGGAAAGCGACGATGCCCATGAGGAAGAAGCCGCCGGCCATGTCGGCCATCCACCAACCGTATTGTTGCACCGCAAAAATGATGAAGCCAAAGATGGCCATGCTGGATAATAGGATGGCCGTGTGGTGAGAGCCGTAGGCGACGTCATCGGTGGGCCCTTCGTCGATGTCGAAGCCGGCTTCACCCATGTATGATTTTGACGGATCGGCCTTGATGCGCGCGCCATACCGCAGCAGGTAGGTGACGCCCACGGCGAGGGCCAGACAAAGAAAGATGATGCGCAGGGTGAGCCCGCTGTTGAGGGGCAACTCGGCAATGCCCTGGGCCACGTTGACGGTGAATGGGTTGGTGGTCGAGGCGGCAAAACCCACTTCGGCGGACACCAGCACCAGGGCCATGCCGTAGATCCGGTCGTAGCCCAGGCGCTTCGAGACAATCAGGAACACCGGTATCAGGGGGATGAATTCTTCACCCATGCCGAGGGTCGAGCCACCGATGGCCATGACGACCATCAAAACCACCGTCAGCAGCGGGCCGCGGTCGCCCAGCTTGTTGAGCAGGCGACCGATGGCCGCCGTGATCACGCCGGTGCGCTGCAGGATGCCGAAGGTGCCGCCAATGATGAATATGAAAAAGATGATGTCCGCAGCCGCTTCCAACCCACGGGGGATGGCTGACAGGAAACTTTGCGCACCCACCGGTGTGGCCTTGCCCTCAACCGGATCGCCCAGCAGGGCGCCCTTGAGCGAGATGTGCTTGTCGACGTGCTTGAAGGTGCCAGGCACCAGCAACGTGCGCTCCTTGCCCTCGACCACCTTGGTCTCCCGGTCGTATTGGCCTGAAGGCACAACCCAGGTGAACAGGGAGGAAACAAAGACGACTATGGTCAACAACACAAAAACGTGGGGGACCTTGAAACGGGATCGGGATTCGGACACGCAGGGCTCCTGGGTCGGGGCTGGAAAGTTTCTGGAGTAGCTGGGTCTAGAGCTCTTCGATCAGGCGGTGGTACTTCACTTCGCCCTGGAAAAATTCGAGGGTGCCGGCCACGAGTTCCTTGATCAGGAAAAACGCATCGTAATCCGAGCCCACGTAGCTGATGCCTTCTTCGACCGCAGGCGTGAATCCGAACCTGCTGTAATATTCCGGATGACCCAACGTGACGACGACTTCGGCTTTGGCTGCAATGCAGGCTTCGAGGCCGGCTTTGACCAACTCGCCACCCACGCCGTGGTCCTGGAATTCCGGATGCACAGCCAACGGAGCCAGGCCCATGGTCGCTGGGCTGGGGGTGGTGTCGCCGATGGCCACGGGCGTAAATAGAATATGGCCGACCACTTCATCGCCCATCACGGCGACCAGAGAAATCACGTGCTGGGCTTCCTGGCGCAGGCCGTCCACGAGCACCGCTTCGCTGTCGGTCTCGAAGGCCAGTTTGTTGATGTCGTGGACCCGGGCGTAGTCGTCCGGGCTTTCGGGGCGAATGATGCAATCCATGGGGCAAAACCCTCCTCAAGTATGGACCGTGTGCCACCTCCTTGGAGGGGCATTGGGCAAGGTGCTTCACCATGCCCTAAGCGGCGGGGGAGTGCAACCATCTTTGGTGTGAAATGGCCCCAAGCTGTAGGTGGCGGTTGAAAGGGGTGTCTCATGGATCTATCTGTGTTAACTTGAAGTTCCTCCCAGGGGATTGGGACGAATTACCGGGTGCTGGGTACTTGATTGTCGGAGAATTGTCGGAGAATTGACGGAGGATGTCCGAATGGATGCGGAACTGAAATTTGCCGAAACCCTCGAGGCCCATCTGGCCTTCCTGCAGAAGTTTATCTTTTCCATTCCCAGCGGTCTTGCCCTTCATAAAATTATTGTGGATAAAAACCAAAAGCCGGTGGACTACGTTTTTGTTGAAATCAACGGGGCTTTCGAAAAATTGACGGGTTTGCAGCGGGAAGCCGTGGTCGGTAAGCGGGTCACTGAAGTTTTGCCCGGTGTCGAAAAGGACCCTGCCGACTGGATCGGCGTTTATGGCCAGGTGGCCCTGACGGGTGAATCCACCAGCTTTGACCAATTCTCCGAAGCCATCCAGAGGTGGTTCCGAATCGTGGCGACCTGCCCGGAGCCGGGTTATTTCATGGTGATCTTTGAAGACATCACCGACCGTAAAAATGACGAAGCGGAACGGGAAGAACTGGTTGGTGAACTGCAGACCGCCCTGGCTGAGATTTCGACTCTGCGGGGCATCGTGCCGCTGTGTTCCTACTGCAAGAAAGTCCGGGATGACGACGGATATTGGGAACAGGTTGAAACCTATATTGCGCAGAAGACCGAGGCCCAGGTCAGCCACGGTATCTGCCCCGGTTGCCTGAAAGAGAATCATCCTGAAGAATTTGAGCTGCTTTACCCCAACGGGATAGTCAAGCCGGACTCAGGGGAATAAAACTGCCTCTTGCTCCGTTCCGGGGTCAAGTGCAACAATCTGCCGTACAGAACGAATTAAGTGTCGTCTAATTGGCCGGAATCCGGCCTGTTCTTGTGTGTTTTTTCCCGGAGGTACCCCGTGAAGCGCCTGCTCCTGGTTTCCCTGCTCCTGCTGTCTGTTGTCGGCACCGCTGCTGTCGCGGCCGAAACAGCTCCCGGCTACGTCCTGCGCTACGCTGACGTGACGGCCGATCAGATCGTTTTCACTTACGAAGACGACCTTTGGTTGGTCCCCGTCGCTGGTGGCGACGCCCACCGCATCACCAGCCACGCCGGCCGCGAGTTGTCGGCCAAGTTTTCTCCCGATGGGACCAGGCTGGCTTTCACCGCCGACTATGACGGCGGCGGCGATGTGTATGTGATGGATGCCCGCGGTGGCGTGCCCCAGCGGCTGACGTATCATCCGAGCGGGGGCACGGTGCTGGACTGGACCGCCGATGGCCAGAGCGTGATCTTCACCTCGAACCGCGAAGCGCCCATGTACTCGTCCGAGTTGTACACCATCCCGGCTGATGGCGGCATGGCCGTGCGCTTGCCCGTGGACCGCGGCGCCTTGGCCTCCATGGCTCCCGATGGCAGCGGCCTGGCATTCAACCGCTTTGGCCGCCACACCCGCACCTGGAAACGCTACCAGGGCGGCAACGCCCAGGACGTGTGGGTGCTCGACTTCGCCAGTGGTGATATTTCACAATTGACCGACTGGACGGGCAGCGACCAGTTCCCCATGTGGGGCGACGGCGCGATCTATTTCAACAGCGATCGCGAAGACGGCAACCTGAACATCTACCGCTACGATACAACCAGTAAGGCCACCACGCGCCTGACCAACTACACGGACTACGATGTCAAATGGCCCAGCTATGGTGACGGCAAGGTCGTCTTCCAGTATGGCCCCGGTTTGAGCGTATTGGATACGGCAACCGGCAAGGCCGCACCGGTGGCCATCAACGTGCCGACTGATCGCCGCCATCTGCGCGAAGAACTGGTTTCGGTTGAGCCCCGTGACGGCGCCTTCTGCCTGTCGCCAGCCGGCGAACGGGCCATTGTCGTTGGTCGCGGTGAAGTCCTGAACCTGCCCACCGACAAGGGCGACGCCCTGAACTTGACGCGCACCAACGACAGCCGCGAAAAGAACGCGGCCTGGAGCCCGGACGGCCGTTGGATTGCCCTGATTTCGGACCGCACCGGCGAAGAGCAGGTCTACTTGGTGGACCAGCGCGGTGAAAAAGAGTGGAAACAGCTGACCAAGGGCAACTTTGGCTATACCAACCAGTTGGCGTGGTCACCGGACAGCAAATACTTGGTGTTCAGCGACAAGTTCATGAAGCTGCATCTGGTCGATGCCGCCTCCGGCGCGACGAAGGAGATCGCCCACAGCGATTACGATGACGCCTGGGAACGCTGGGGCATCATGGACTATGTCTGGTCGCGGGACAGCCGCTGGCTGGCCTACACCGGCCAGACCCACAACATGAACGAAGCGATCTTCCTGTACGATACCAAGGGCGGCAAGACCCACAAGCTGACCGACGAGATGACCAACGACTGGTCGCCATCCTTCTCGCCCGATGGGCAGTACCTGTACTTCCTGTCCAACCGGACCTTCCACCCGACCATGGGCCGGCAGGATCAGAACCACATCTTCCTGAAATTGGCCAAGCCCTACCTGTTCGTGCTGCGCGATGGCGTGCGTTCGCCTTTCCACGGTGACGATGTGGCGGTAACCGCCGGTGACGATGAAGATGAGAAGAAGGACGAGGACACCGCGACCGTCATCGACTTCGATGGTCTCTCGTCGCGGTTGCTGGTCTGCGACGGCGTGGACGCGGGCAACTACTTCCGCCTGACCGCGGTCAAGGGCGGCTTTCTGATGCTCGACAAGAAGGACTACGAATTCCTCAAGTACCAGAACGTGGACGACGGCACGGGCGGCAGCCTGGATCTGTTGAAGTACTCCCTGGAGGACAAGGAAGCCGAGTCCATCCTCGATGGCATCGCCAACTACCATCTGAGCGCCGACGGCAAGCAGTTGATCTACCGCGCCGGTTCCCAGTACGGCATGGTCAGCGCCACCAAGGGCGGCAAGGTGGGCGATGGCAAAATCGATCTGGGCGCCGTCAAATTGCGCGTCGATCGCCTCGAAGAGTATCCCCAGATTTTCGCTGAAGCCTGGCGCATCCAGCGTGACTGGTTCTACGACAAGGACATGCACGGTGTCGACTGGCAGGCCATGTACGACAAGTACGCGCCCTTCGTGGCCGGCTGTGGCACCCGCGGTGATTTGAATTACCTGATCGGCGAGATGATTTCCGAGCTGAACATTGGCCACACGTACATCTTTGGCGGCGACTACGAAGATGGCGCGGCCCGCGTTGGCACCGGTGCCCTTGGCGCAGTATTCACCGCTGAGAAGGGCAAGGATTACTACCGCATCAGCGAAATCCTGCCCGGTGTGAGCTGGGACACGCGTTACCGTTCGCCTTTGGCTGCGCCCGGCGTGCCCATTGAAGCAGGCGACTACCTCATCGCCATCGACGGCGTGCCGGTCAAGGTGGGCGACAACGTCTACGAACTTCTGATCGACAAGGGCCGCCAGATGGTCAGCCTGACGACCAATTCTTCGGCCTCGCCCAAGGGCGCCGTGATCACCCGCGTGCGTGCCCTGCGCAGCGAAATGGGACTGCGCTACCGCGATTGGGTCGATGGCAACCTGGACCACGTCACCCAGGCCACGGACAGCCGCATCGGCTACATCCACCTGCCGAACATGGGCGAAAACGGTCTGGTCGAATTCGGCCGCAGTTATTATCCCCAAACCTGGAAAGACGCCCTGATCATCGACGACCGCTACAATGGCGGCGGCTTCGTGGGCGACATGATCATCGACCGCCTCGAACGCGTGATGTGGGCCATGACCCAGCCCCGCGAAGGCAAGAACGGCACCAACCCCGAGCGCGTGCAGCACGGTCCGGTGGTGGTGCTGATCGACGGCGACACCTACAGCAACGGCGAGTTCTTCGCCGAAGCCATCAAGACCCTGGGTTTGGCGACAACCATTGGCGTGCGCACCTGGGGTGGTTCGACCGGTATCGAGGCTCATCAGGACATGATGGACGGCGGTGGCACGACGCCGCCGCAGTTCGGCCTGTACGCGTTGGACGGCACCTGGCCCATCGAGGGCTGGGGCGTGGAGCCGGACATCGTGGTGCTCAACGTGCCCAATGATGTTGTGGCCGGCAAGGATGCCCAACTGGATTACGCCATCGACTACCTGCTGAAGCAGTTGGCCGACAGCAACGGCAAGTGGGATATACCGGCAGTGCCGAGTTATCCGGATAAGGCGAAGCCGCGGATGAGCAAGACTCAGTATTAGGCTGTGTTTGACGGAGGGCCCCGGCTTAGGTCGGGGCCCTTTTTTGGGGATGGACATGGGGGGTGAGATTGCTCATGATGTGATAGGGCAGGTGCTGAAGGTGTATTTAAGACCATTGATGAGGGAGCAGTTCGTGCCTGAAAAACATATTTTTGAGTATATCGAAAAAATTACCGTAATCCGCTTCGCCGAAGAACCAACAGTAGCGGATACAAAAGAGATTATTGATATACTTGCAAAAAATGAATCATACCATTTGCGATTGTGGGATATGAGCAGGATCCAGTTTGATTTCACAATGGATGAAATTCGTGCCATCGCAAAATATGGGAAATCGAGATTTCCGGAAAAGAACTTTTTTGCAGCCGTGGCGCCGGAAGACCTCGCTTTCGGAAAGCTCCGGGCATTCGAGGTGTACCGCGCAGAAGAAGGCCACTCAGATGTCAGAGTCTTTCGAACAGAGTCGGAAGCGATCGAGTGGTTGAGTCTTCAACACAAGTATTTGGGCCCCTGAACGGGTGGCCATAGGCGTACCCTGAATTGACTCAAACAGAAAGTTTTGACCAGATGAAAACCCTGGGACTCAGCCTGGCTCTTTGCCTCCTGTTCCTCACCGGAACGATCGGGTACGCAGTCGATGATCCAGCACCCGCTCGCCACGTTATATATCTGCACGGGTGGATAGTCCAGAACCAACAGGACCCACGGCCGCGTCATCCGGAATTCGGTTTCTATGAGCTTGAAGAGATACTCGCAGTCTTCAGCGAGCAGGGCTTCAAAGTGAGCGGTGAGATCAGGCCCAGAGCCGCGACAATGGATGAATCGGCCGACCATGTTGTGGCGCAGATTGAAGGCCTTATCGAATCCGGTGTCCCAGGCAGTTATGTGACCGTGGTAGGTGCATCCATGGGAGCGGGCATCGCCCTACTTGCATCGGAACGGTTGGGAAATCCCGATGTCCGGTTTGCAGTTCTCGGCACCTGTATTGTGACAAGCTTCAACCGGATTGTGGAACAGGAAGGAAACGGACCGCAGGGTCACATCCTTGCGATTCGTGAAGTCCAAGACAGGGTCACCAGTCCTTGTCCGGCTTTGGCTGCCGCCTCGAATGGCCATTTCCCTGACGATATGCGGGAGATTGTCGTGGATACTGGACTAGATCATGGATTCCTGTACAGGCCGATACCCGAATGGATAGATCCAGTTCTGAAGTGGGTGATGGCAGGAGAATAAGAGCGGATGGTTCGGCAGGCGCCACCAAACTGCTTCAGCGATTAGAACAATATGAAAGTCCCGTATCTGGTGATTATGATCCTGACGGCAGCATTCCTCGCCGCAGTTCCCGATGCCCAAGCCCAACAGTCCTCCGCCATCGGCTTCACCTCCGAAGCCATCTCCGACACCATGTGCATCGGTGCGGCCGACTTCAACCGCAAGCTGACTCTCTGGTTGGTCAACGCCACCAACCCGGATTTTGGATCCGAAGGGTTGCGGCCGATGGCGGTGCCGTGCCCGGAGCGATCTCATTTGTCGACGCTGATGATCCCAGCACATCCGGTGTCGTGGCAACCGCCAATGGCGCCTATGCCGTTTACGAATTTGTCATCGTGGCAACCGAACACGAATCCTGGGGCTCGGTCAAAGCCCTGTATCGGTAGCCCTAAAAACCGGCCACCAAGTCCGAGGACTCGGTGGCCGGCTATCTCTCCTCCAATACTTACTTCACCAAAGCCATTTTCTGCACTTTGGATTCGCCATTCATCCGTGCTTCGTAGAAATACACCCCGCTGGACACATTGGCGCCCGCGTCGTTGGTGCCGTCCCACATCACGAAGTCGCTGGCTTCAACGCGGCCGTCGATCAGCGTCTTGACCAGTTCGCCACGCACACTGAAGATTTTCAGGCTCAGGCGTCCGGGCGCCTTGATCTGATAATCGATCCGGGTGGTGGGGTTGAACGGGTTGGGGTAGTTCGAAATTGCGAACGCCTTGGCCACGGGCACCGACGTCACGTTTTCGGGAGCGCCGGCGACACCGAAGTAGCTCAGCACGTTTTCCAACACCTGGACCCTGGCGGCCAGAGGCGCATTGACCTTGGCGTTGGGGGCGGTGTAGAGGTAGCGCATGTCATACGGCATCGAGATCACCTTGTTGGTCGAGTTGTAGATGTTCAACGTCGCGGCCGAAAGAGCGTAAGCTCCCGGATTGCCGTTGGGGTCGCTGAACTCGGCCAGACGGGTGGCGCTCGCGCGGGTGGTCACACCATCAAAGGTGTTGATCTGCAGGCAGCCACCATAGGCGATCCAGCTGCTGACCGTTTGGAAGACCGGGTTGCCGGGCACAGCGTGCACCAGCGGCGCGGTCTGATTGCCGATGAACGAACGGACGTCCGGAGTAGTCACGTTCTGACCCATGACCGTCTCGAGGAAGGTCACACCCGAAGATCCGGCGTTGATGCCCAGATCACTGGCCATGCTGTCACCGGTCAGGAACAGGCCCTTGTTGCCAGTGGACATCCAGTTCAACAGGGCGCTGATATCATCACCCGGGTCGACGGTGAAGTCGCCATTGGAGATGGTGTTGACCGCCATGTCGCCCGACGTGTAGAGCATGTTGTCGTAGTGCTCGAGAGCCAGACCACTGGTGCGGCCACCGATACCATTGCCAACGCCGGAATCGGGACGGTTGGTGTAGTAGATGTCATAGTCAACGCCAGCTACGAAGCCTAGGTTGTCCAAAGCACCGTACCACTCGTTTTCGCCGCCGCGGTTGGCAAAGTCATTCCAGAACAGCATGCCGGGCACCTCGAAGCCACCAAAGCCATCATCACTGATGGTCGGCAACGCATGTACCACAAAGCTGCTGTTGTAGGCCTGGGGATTGCTGAAGTCGCCGAAGCCGACAATATTCGCCGGCAAAGTGGAGTACTGCACATCGCCCGCCACGTCGTCGCCGGCGCGGATGTAGTAATGCAGAACGTCACCCGGGAACAGCAGGCCGGTGTCCGGCAGGTCGAAGGCCCATTTTGCCGGATCGGGAATACCGGTGCCCGGATCGGCAGGTACACCCAATGCAATGCCCGCGGTGGGGGCCGAACGGAACGTGTCAAAGACGGGATTCGCGTCAATGACGTAGTGCAGTTCGGGCGATCCGGCCAGGCTGGCGCCGGTCCGCACGGGCACGATGTCGATCACGGTCGAATCACCCGGGTCGTTGCGCAGGTGCGCGGGCAGCGAAATGTTCTGCGCCGCATCGAAACGCACGTGCATCGAAGCGAGATCCAGGAAGTTGATGGCATCGACTTCGGGGAAGTTGTCGTTGGCAATGCGCAACTCGTTGGTCGTCATGCCCGGTCCGCTGAAGGGGTATACCTGCAACGAAATGTTGTCCAGATAGGGTGCCGGGTAACCATCGTTACCGGTCCAACCCCAGATAAACCCTGCTTCCCAGACGCCTACCTGAACCTGAACATGGGTGCGACCAGGTTCCATCAAATCGGTGACGGGGAAGTTCTCGCGGAAGTAATCGCCGTCGCCAAAATAGACGCCGTTGCGGTCTCTCCAGAGTGCGGTTTCGGTGGCGGCCAGGGAAGTGCCCGAGCGCACGCCAAATTCGTAGAATATACCCGGTGCGTCAGCCGACAGATCCTCGTGCCGGAACACGTCAAACTCAAGCAGGATGCCATCAAAGCTGGCGTTGGGCCAATCCATGATCGGCGAGTTGGCCATGTTGCGGACCTGGAAATCCGGACCAGCCAGGCCACCGACCGTATTGACGATATAGCCAGAGGGGCCATAGCACCAGTTGACGCAATCGGAGCCACCGGTGCCCGGGGCCACGATGCCGTCGTCGATAAAGGCGATCTGGTTGGAGTAGTTGGTGCGGCAGGGATCAACATCCTCGAGGCCACTCCAGAGTTGGGTGAAATCGCCCACGCCGGGAGGGAACTCGATGGCCCAGTCGCCCAGGGTTCCGTCCTGGAAATCAACGAAGTTGACGAGGTCGGCCTGTCCGGATTGGCTCACCGTGATCGAGATGTCGTCGACCTGGCAGGCGCCGGCGGTGGCCCCGGAGCAGTCGGCATCGGACCAACCACCATCGGACTGCACGCGGAACATGACCACGACATCGGTGCCACCGACAAATTCGGAGGGCAGGTACGATGCACTTTGAGCAATGGTGGTGCTGCCAATTCCGTCCCAGGACTGCAAGTCGGTGAAGCCGACCTGGCCTTCGACCTGGGTGCTGAGGTAGGTGTAGTCATAGCCGGGTTCGGTGTCGTACTGCAGGGTCGCGCCAATGGCAATGCTGGCGACACTCGCAGGGTCAGACACGGCCAGACGCAATACCAGCAGGTCGTGCCAGTTGTTGCCGTAGCCGCCGTCCACGTCCAGGGAATCGTTACAGGTGACGAGGGTGATGTCGCCACACCAGGCCGCCAGATTGCTGACTATTGCCTGATTGTAATTGCTGACCTGCCAGTGGGATTCGTCCGTCTGGGTCAGGTCCTCGGAGGTCCATCCGTTCCATCCGGCTTCGAAGTCGCCCAGGTAGGCGGCTCCTGATCCGGTTCGTCCCATGAGCTGGATCGTGTCTCCGGCGGCCTTGGCCATGTCGACGCTTCCGCCGACTATGGTATTGTCTCCCTTGAGGTAACGAGGCGCCTCTTCTGCCCAGGAGTTCAGGGCCAGGATCATTATCACGATCGCGAAAATTGATAGTTTCTTCATGATTCTCCCCCATCGTTGATGACATCAACAAATGGTTTACAAGCTGGTGATGTGCGGCCTGAAGGGATGGGGCTTCATCCGCACGATGCGAATGACAAGAAGGATCCACCGATAAGGTGCAGCTTGAACTGCTACGGTGTGAAGGCTCCTTTACCAACTGGAGGGAGGTTGACCGGGTGAACAAAACGTCAAGTGCAGGATACAGGCGCACACCACGTTTCAGAAAAATCCCGGTGGCCGGGTTTTCCCAAAACGCGTGCACGAATGCATCGCGGATTGTGAGTGGAAAACAGCGACAGCGCACCTCAGGGGTAGCGGAAACTTCTTGTCGTTGTGAGTCGCATGAGTCGCTGTCAGGGAGGGAGTCGCTTTCGACTGACGATAGGGTTACGGCAGGTGGCGGTCAATAGTTGCAGGAAAGTTTGAAATACTTTTTTGCATTGCACGCGATGGACTTCGTTTGAAGTGTGCTTTATGATCCAAAAACAAATTCAGTGAGATTATTGACGAATTCCAGACGAAGAGGGAGAACCATGAATATCAAGAACAGTGTTGCTGCCGTAGTGTTGATTGTACTCGTTGCCAGCCTGTCCGGCTGCGGCAGCCAACCAGAACCCAACACCGGCTTCACGGCCACCGACGACATGCATCTCCTGCTTGACCGGGTGACCCGCACCCTGGCCGGTGTGCGTAATACCGCGACCGCAGAGGAGGCGCAGCCGGTGCTGGAGATGATCAGCGAAGAATTCGACATCATCATTGACCGGTTGCCGAACCTGACCGAGGCCGGCCGGGCGGAAATCTCCGAACAGGCCACACGGGCCCTGCCCGGCCTGCGGGACAACGCGCGCCGCATCAACAACAGCGAGGGAATTGATTTGCTTGGCCCAACGATGAACACCCTGGTGGGACAACTCAGCCAGATGCTCTAGATCAGGGCTTGTCGCAAGCAAACACCCGCACCCAGTCGTCCTTGATGCTCACTTCAAAGGCGGCTGGGTTTTCCTTGACCAGATCCTCTATCTTATTGGTGCCACGATCGTATGCATATTCCCGATCCTCATCATCGTGATGAATCCACAGGCCCAGGGACCGGTAGGGGCCGGTGATGGCCCAACGCATCATGGGCTGATCGTTGTTGCTGTTGCCGGCGGCAAAAACAGGCTGCTTGCCGATGCGGGTCTGGATGGCAGCGGGTTTGTTCTCGTGGCCGTTGTAGTTCTGCACGTCACCGCGCACCAGCACTCCCTGTCCGTCGACCTCGTGGTACACCGGCTGGGTCCAGCTGCCGATCACGTGTCCGGGCGGGATGCCGAGCACTTCTTCGGTGTAGGAGCGCACGAAACCCTGGGCGGCACCAGTGACGATCCAGACCTGAAAATCATGTTGCGCCAACAGGGCCTGCAGTTCGAGCATGCCCAGATAATACAGCTCCGTATGGCGCACGCCATAGCGAGAGTGGCGTTCGCGTTCGAGCCAGGCTCGCGCCGAGTCGCGGTAGGCAAACACCGGCATGCCGGCGAAGGCGGCGTTCATTTCCACATAGGATTTGCCCATGCCATACTCGTGCAGGGCATCGCGGTCGTCGGCGATCCAGGCCTTGAAGGGCATGGCTTCACCATCAATTTTGCCTTCGGCGGCAAGGCTGCCGATGAGCGAAGCCTGGAATTCGGCCGAGGCGAACCCGGGCCGTTCGCACCAACTGGTGCCGTCGTTGTCGAAGACGGCCACCCGGTCACGCACCGGGATGAAATCTTCATTTTCACTGTCTGTGATGCTGTTGACCCAGTCCAGGATGGCGTCCTTGGTCGCGCCTTCGCGCCAAGAGGGCAACGGGTCAGCACAGGCGGTGGCGGTCATCATCAGCAACAGGCAGAGCGTGGTCAGGGTGCGCATGATTCGTTTTCCTTGGCATAAAGTAAAAAGGCCCGGCGGTGTGATCCGCCGGGCCATGTTATCGCCAATTATCTGTGAGCGCTAGGGAGCACTGAAAGTTTGATTGACGTTGACGTTGCCACTGGTTTTGCCCAGCGGGTTTTGCCAGGTGAAATCGCTGTAGGAGCTGCCGGTGCCGCCCAGCTGCAGCGAGTTGTTTTTATTGCCTGAAGACGACTCGCTGACACCGACATCGGTCGATGTCAGGCCTGCGGCCGGACCACCGGTGGCGGTGAAGCTGCCCTCGTAACTGATGAATTGCACCACGGTGCCGGTGTCGTCCACCAGGGCGATGCCGTCCGGGGCGCCGTTTTGTAAGCCCTTGGTCCTGATGTACTTGGTACCAAAGCCGCCCTGTTGGTCGGAAAGGGTCCCAGACAGGCTCCAGGTCTTGTACGTGTCGCCGCCGTTGCCGTTGTA
>DAOVTU010000312.1 GCA_030632925.1 Candidatus Krumholzibacteriia bacterium
CAGGCCCACAAAATGAACCGGCCCGTAATCGAAGCTGTAGTTCTGGGTATGCAACGGTGCGCCGACAGGCGGAGCGGCCAGGCGTGGCCAGCCAAAGAATCGCCACCAGTTGCGACGCGCGGTACCGGCCGGAGGCGGAGTATCGTTCCAGCCACCGATGTCGTGATTGCCGGCGACCAGGAAGGTGGGCGTCTCGAATTCATAGAGTTGCCGCTGGGCCCGGGTGTAGGAGCGCCAATCCAGGTAGTCTTCCAATTCGCCTTCGTTGACAAAATCGCCGGTGATCAAAACGAATTCCGGATTGATCAGGTTGATGTCCGCGATCACTGCTCGCAGATCGACAGATTCGGTGCTGTCGGCCGGCACGGCGCCACCATCGGAAAAACCATGGTCCGGCAGGTGGGTGTCCGAGATGTGGATGAAATAGTAGTCGTTCTTTAATTGCTCCAGGACCCGGACGGCGTTGCGGGTCGTATCATCCAGGCCGCCATCGGCGGTGACGCGCAGGTCGTAGAGTTCGTAGAGTCCGACCGCAGGCGCGACTGTGTACAGGGTCCACCAGGTGGTGGTCGGGTCGTAACTGGCTGCCGAAATGGAAAGGGGCAGGGTCACGTTGCCATAGTTTATCTCGGCCTGCCAACCGGTCGTGGCCGGATCGGCAGAGCAGTTGATTTCCAAGGCCTGGCCGGGCGTCAGCAGGGCCGGGATATTGACCAAGGGGCGCTGGATCACCGTCAGGGTATCGCCTATCGCACTGGCAGTGGTGCCACCGCTGGACAATTGGAAATTGAGGTTGTCGGTATTGCCGGCCGTGACGGTCAGCCATTGTTCAGCGGTTTCGTATCCGGCGGTGCTGGCTGCCAAGCGCCACACACCCGCTGGGATGTTGGCTGTGGCCTGGCCGGCCCCATCAGCAACCATCTGCAGCAGGGGATTGCCGCTGCCATCAAAAACATCGACCGCTGCTGAAGCTAACGCAGCGCCACCGTCGATATCGGTGACGGCGCAGTTGACCGTGCCGGTGGCCACACCAAGGGCTTCGTAGAGGATGTTGGTTGCGGCGGCAATCTCACCGGGGGCAACCGCAAAGTACCGCGTGTAGCTGGACGTTGCGCCTGATACGAGGTTGGCTGTGGTCACGCTGACATCCGACCACAGGGCGCCGTTGGGTCCCCAGCAATCGCCGGATGTGCCGGCGTAGGCGTAACAGACATCGGAGGCCAACCCAGCTAGCCAGGCCTGGGTTGTGGTGCCGCTGACGTCCAGGCCATAACCCGGTGCGTATTTCTGGCAAGTTCCCCACTGGAAGGCGTCGCCCAGTTCAAAACTGGGTTGGGTGGCGCCGCTGCCGGTGATCGAAGTGGTCAAGACCAGGTAGTGGTCGCCGTCGGCCAGGGAATAGTCGGTGACCACGGTCTGGCCGGCGTTGCCTGAGTCGTAGCCGGTGGCCCGCACGATGGCCGGTCCGCCGAGGCTGCCGTCGTTGATGATTTCCAGCGAGGTGTAAACGGCCTGCCGGGGCCAGTCGTCGTCGAAGTAGGTGTAGAGCTCGCCCAAGGCGTCGATGCGCGCGGTCGTGGTGGCGGCGTCGATGACTGTGCCGCCGTTTTCGCTGTACTCGGTCGTGCGCCCGATAGCGGCGATGATGACGATGATTCCATCGTTGGCCAGGACGATATCACCCAATTGGCCGGTGGCCACGCTGCCGCTCAACAGTTGCCCCGATGAGGTGACCGTGGAGGCGGAAACGGCAGCAGATCCGGCGGTGGGCACCGCCAGGATGATCAGCAGGGAGGCCAGGGATAGCGCGGCGGTCGACAGACGCATTGATGTGCTCCAGGACGGGGAAGTTTTGAGCTTTCGTTAGTCAATGATAATAGCAGATAGGGCGGGGTCCAAGTTGGGAAATCGGGGTGTGCCTACTGTCCCGTATACAGCAAATAGATCCCGCCCAGGACAACCAGACCGCCACAAACCCGCTTCACCCACTTGCCAGCCGCCGAGTCCGCATTCCAGTCCAAAACCCGCTGCGTCCAGGCCGCGCTTGATCCGGCCACCGCGATTACCAGGCAATGCCCAACGCCATAGGCCGCCAGTAAGGCCGCCCCGTACCAGGGCGTGCTGCCCGCCACCTTGAAAGTCACCGCCAGCATCGGGGCCATGAAGGCGAAAGTGCAGGGGCCCAAAGCGATGCCAAATACGAGTCCGAGTACCAGCGCAGCCCACGCGCCACGCTTTTTCATGCCTGTCGGTTGCGGCGCCGTCCAGCCCAGGGGCACGATGTCCAGCAGCGCCATGCCCACCAGTATGAAGACCAGCGCGACGACCAGGTTGCCATAGGTGCCGACGTCTCCCATCAGCCGGCCGGCGCTTGCGGTGAGGGCACCCACGGCAGCGATTGTGATCAGGATGCCGGTGGCAAACAATGCCGCCAGCAACGCTGCACGTCCCGGCGCGCTTTCGTTCCGGCCCTGAATGAACCCCACGATCAGCGGAATGCTCGCCAGATGGCACGGGCTCAGGACAATGCTCATGACGCCCCAGGCCAGGGCTGCCGCCAGCGCCACATGGGGGGCGCCTTCGACTGCGGTGGTCAGTGTTTCGAAAATTCCACCCATGCTTTAGGCACCTTTTTTTGGCAACGTTACGCCCAGTTCCAGCCACTTGGCCAGGATTTCATCACGGCCATAGAATCCTTCATGCCGGTACAACTCGGTGCCGTCTTGGGCGAAAAATATCTGTGTCGGGATGACCCGGATCTCATAGGGTTGGGCCGCGGTCGGGTCTTTCCACACGTCGATGAATTCGACTGTCATGACGCCAGCGAATTCGGCTTTCATTTCTTCCAGGATGGGGGCCATCAGTTTGCAGGGGACACATTTGTCGGCGCCCAGATCAAGTAGTCGCGGCAGAGCGGCGTTGGCGGCGACTTGTTCAACATTTTCTTCTGAAAGATTCGCTGCTGGCCGCATCACATAGGCCGTTGCCGCCAGGGCGATGATGACCACCGCCGCCCCAATCCGCAGTGTTGTGTTCTTGTTGGCCATGAGGCTTCTCCCTTGCGCGTTTTAGGTGAGCAACTCTTTGATCTCATCGCGAGGTGGCACCTTGCCGACCACTTTGACGGTGCCGTTGACCACCAGGGCGGGCGTCAGCATCACGCCGTAGGACATGATGTCTTTCAGCTCGGTCACCTTCTCGATGTTGCACTCCAGTTGCATCTCTTCAGCGGCGAGTCGGGTCTCTTCTTCGAGCTTGTGGCACTTCGGACATCCAGTGCCCAGGATTCTGATTTCCATGGCTTGCTCCTCTTTCTCTAACTCAAGGTTCCAAAGACGAAGCCGGTGACGGACGACAAGGCGACCACCAGCGAGATGAAGACGGCGGTCTTTTTGCCGCCCATGATCGTGCGCAAAACCAGAATGCTGGGCAGCGAAACCGCAGGGCCGGCCAGCAACAGAGTCAGGGCTGGGCCCTTGCCCATGCCCGCGCCCAACAACCCTTCGAGAATCGGAACTTCTGTCAGAGTGGCGAAGTACATGAAGGCGCCCGATACGGCTGCAAACAGGTTGGCGCCAAAGGAGTTGCCGCCCACGAGGTTGGCGATCCACTGGGAGGGGATCAGGCCTTCCTGGTCGGGGCGGCCGAGCAGCAGTCCGGCCACCAGAACACCGGCGAGCAACAAGGGCAGGATCTGTTTGCCGAAGCCCCAGCTGGCGTCGAACCAATCGCTCAACTCGCCTTTTTCGCTGGCGATGGCCCAGGCGAATACCACCGACACCGTTGAGAACACCGCAACCGGCCCACCAGGCCAAAGGCCGGCTGCCGTACCGGCGGCCACGACGACCAGGGGCTTCCACCAGCGCAGCCCATACCAGGCAACCAGCGTGGAGAACAGGCCCAGGCCACCTGCACCGGCCAACCACCATTTGAAGTTGAAGATTGTCGCAAAAATGCCGGTGCCACCGCTGCCCCAGTTGGCAAATATGAGCACCACGACCATGCCGATCATCGTCAGGCCTGTCTGGTGCAGGGGGCGGGATTCTTCATCCGGCATGGCGGCCGCGGTCAGCTGCGACTCGCGCTTGTCATTGCGGAAAATCAACTGCATCAGCAGTCCGATCACGATGCTGAAAACGATGGCGCCAATGGCGCGGGCCAGTCCAATGTCCGTGCCCAAAACGCGAGCCGTCAGGATGATCGCCAAGGCGTTGACGGCGGGACCGGAGTAGAGGAAGGCGGTGGCCGGACCGATGCCTGCGCCCATGCCGTAGATCCCGGCGAACAGAGGCAAAACGGTGCACGAACAAACGGCCAGCACCGTGCCGGCGACCGAAGCCACGCTGTAGGAAACGATGCGGCGTGCACCGGCACCGAGGTATTTCATGACGGCCGTCTGGCTCACAAAAACCGAAATGGCACCGGCGATGAAAAAGGCGGGCACCAGGCACAGCAAGACGTGTTCGCGGGCATACCAACGGGTCAGGGCCAGGGCTTCGTGCACGGCGCCGTCAAAGCGGGCGGTGCCTACCGGCAAATGGTAGAGGCCGGCAAAAATAGCCAGGCCGATGGCGACCGTCTTGGATTCTTTTTTCCAGGTCAACGGACGACTCCCAATTCCACAGGTTGTCCTGGATTTCCAGTGCCGTTGATGACGCTTTCGACGCAGCCGTAGAACGAGGTGATGCAGGGGCACTCCAGGCGGTAGAACACCTGGTTGCCACGCTTGTCGCTGGACAGGATGCCGACATTGCGCAGCACCGCGAGGTGGCGCGAGAC
>DAOVTU010000147.1 GCA_030632925.1 Candidatus Krumholzibacteriia bacterium
GAGACGAAGTAGTTGTAACCAATGGTCGCGGGAATAGCGATGATCAGACCCGATGCTGTGGTGATCAGGGCCTCGGAGATACCGGAGGCCACCAACTTGGCGTTGACCTGCTCACTGGCAGCAATGGCCTCAAAGGCGTTGATCATACCGGACACCGTACCAAGGAAGCCTACCAGAGGCGCGATGGTGGTCACGGATGAAACCCAGATCAAGCCACGCTCGAGGAAGCTCATCTCGATGGTACCGGCGGTACCGATGGCTTTCTCAACTGCGTCGCGGCCCTTGTCGGCCTTCTGCAGACCGGAGTACAGGATGGCGGCAATGGGGCCGCGAACCTTCTGGCACTCCTCGGCCGCAGCCTGGACACCGTCGTTGCGCAGCGTGGTGATGACCGTACCGATCAGCTTGCGGGTATTGACCCGAGCCCGGTTCAAGGTCCACAGACGCTCGATGATAAAGACGAAACCCACGAGGGCTACCGTAAGCAGCCACCACATGAAGGTTCCACCCTTGACGAACAATTCGCCGGCGCCGGTCTTGCCGATGGGTGACCGGTCAACAAAGCCCATGGCGCCTTCAACCTGCTTGACGACAATGGGGACTTCCTTCATGGAGTCCGCTGCAGTCGAGATGAAGCCCAGCGAATCGCTGGTGGCCTGGATCTTGGCGAAGCGGTCTTCGGTCGGCGCTTCTGCTTCGTCCTGTGCCAATACCGGAGCAATGAACAGGAAAGCCATAAAGGCAATAGTAGTGAGCCGGAAAATGGCGGTTTTCAACGTACCGTGACGAGCCATTGTGCAAGTCTCCCTTTCCAATTGATGGGACCCTTTGAAAGACTGGTGCCGGGAGGCAGTTCCTGTGCAAGTGGGGATAGCACATCGGAACTTATAAGATCCGCACCTTACCGCACCTGACCGCCGGCGTGCATGACACGCGGGGTTCAGGCAGGAGTCGCGGACCCAGATTCACCCGGTCATTGGAGTCTAGTCGCTTGATATAATTAGTGTAGATGGGGGTACCAAGTCAAACGTTTTCCGTACCCCCGCCTCACTCGTCGGCTTGTAACACGTTCGACGACTCGAGTTTGTAATCCCCCTGACCGGTCTGGTCAATAAAGAGGAATCGCGGATGCAAACCACGATCGGCGAATCGACTGGGGAACAACGGGTTGCCGCCGTTCTCATACTTCCACAATTCGAAGGGGAAGTTGTGGCTCGCCGAGTAGACGATATTGCCCCGGTCCCGTTCCGCACTGTAGGAATATGGCATGGGCACCCCACCAACCGCCTCGTAGGGATTGATGTTCTGGGTCCCACCGATGGACCCGCCCTTGGCCGTGGTCCCATCCCTGTCCGGAGCCAGGGACTGGTAAACCTTGATCCGGGCATCATCCTGATCCCGGAAGTTCATCGGCATGTGTTTGGTCTGGATCTCGTCGGCCGGCCCCAGCAACAGGAACACCTCGCCGCGGTCGTCCACCGCTCCGAATTCTCCAAACCCGCCCAGGAACTTTTGCACATAGGCCAATCGATACTGGAATTCCAGGTAGGCCTCGTTGACAGGGCTCTCCAGATCTGGATTCAGGGCGTCCCAGAATTCCTCCAGCAGTTTTTCCTGTTCCGCCGGGCTGCTGCCCAGGAAATCCTTCAATTCCCTGCCCGAAAAAACCGTATGCCCCTCGCCCAGCACCAGGCCGCGGTGCTTACCCAGCGCTGACAGTCGCCAAATGACATCGAATCGTGTCAAGCTGCCGCGGCCCTGGCCATCCAGTGGTGCCATGTTCAGTAGGTAGGCGCCCTCGGGCAACAGATTGACATCAAGAGAATAGAAAAGTGCAGCGGGTCGCCCGGCTGCCAGGGCCTGACGCCCCCGGTCGTCGAACCGGACCGTATCATGCAGGGCAAAATCCATATCCAGGTTGACCACTTCGACGCGCAATCCCGCCGGTTCGTGATCCAGCGGCACGCCACCGGCCTGGGGCCAGACCGGTTGAAAAATCTGCAGGTGATCCTGCTGCAAACCGTAGCGACGCGAAGGGTGGGTGTAGTCTTGCAGCCAGCCCGAATCTTCGGCCTGAGCATCAACGTGAGAAGGATTCCAGGCATCCATGGGAGCCTGCATCAGGAACAGGGGCTCCTCCAGGGCCACACCGGTGGTCGGACGCGGAGCCGACTCCGCCACCCAGGCGGTCGAGCACTCACTGCTCGCACTGTTTTTGCGGGCCGAATTCAGGATACCGGGCTTGCGCTGATTCACATCGTAGACACCACAGCTCACGCGCCCCTCACGAAAGGACACATCTCGCAACAGCACACCAAAAACCTGGAATTGGGTCCGGGCACCGGCGTCGGCCTCGGACATGGCCGGAGTGTGGATCTGGCGTTTGCGGGTGACAATCTCACCGGCCAGCGACTCCAGGGTGACCTCGACCCGTACTCGCCCGACAAAGCCATCGCCCTCGCGTTCGAACTTGAGGTCCGCATTGGTCACTTCGACCAGCACCATCACGTCCAACTGGTCTTCGGACACCCAACGGTTGATCACATCAACGGACGTGTGGAAATTGCCGCCGCCATCCAGCGGGTGCAAAATGGCCTGAGCCTGAGGTGGCCACAGGACCGACACCAGGATGAGACAGGACAACAAGATATAGGAATAGAAGCAGACAGACCGTCTGATGCGGCATCGCTTGACTGCCATAACCAGGCCTTTGCTTGTGGTGACGAACCGATCCCCCTCGACCGGTGCTGGAAGAACCAGCATGTCATGATATTACGGAATTTCTCCTGATTTGGCCAGTAAAAGGTTGGCATTGGTGCCTGAAGAGCTTGAAAGAGGCGGCGGAAGGCCTTGCGGCCCCCCGCCCCCGTGGCTCACCTGACCACCACGAACTTCCCCACATAATCCTCAAAACGGCTGTCTTCGGACTGCACGGTGTACAGATAGACCCCGCTGACTATCTCCTGGCCGTTGCGGCTCATCAGATTCCAGCTCACGTGGCCGCTGCCTTCGACTCCGCTGTGGTCGATCGTTTGTACCAGATCACCGGCCACGGTGTAGATCTTCACCGCATTGCGGGCCTCCGGCAGGTTGGTGAACGTCACCCGCACGCCGGTGGGGTCGTCACTGTTGGGCTTCAGTTCCTGATATTCCTCCAGGGCATCGCGCGTGGCGGGATTGGGATAGACATAGATGTTCACCCCAAATTTTTCACGATCGGCCGCACTCTGCGATGCCGTGCCCGGCACGATATTGCTGAACGAGGACCCTGGATCACCGACCAATCCCGTCCCCACAGGGAGGTTGATGCCCAACTCGTTGTTCTGCGGCAACAAGGCGTGGTCGGTGGCCGTCACCGAATAGAAGTAGATAAAGCCGTTGTGAATGGCCCGGTCGACGTACTGAAAATACTTGGTGCCGTGCTTGGCCACCTGTGGTGGCACCTGCGACGCATCCTGGGGCCGTGCCGTCACGGCCCAGAACGTGTCCAGCACATCGGGGTACGTTTCCCACGCGCCGATCAATGGAAAGTACTCGTTGGGAATGCCATTGGCATCGCGCACCGGCGGCCGCACCGGTTGGCGATTCTGTGGGTCCCGGTCCACTACGATCTGCATGGAATCGCCCAGGCCCACAAAAAGTGGGCTGTCCAGGCTGGTCGGACGGTAGACCACATCATCCAGCCCCGTATTGGCCCCCAGGGGTATGGTATCGAGTTGGGTCACGCCGCCGATGGTGCGAGCGGAGACATAGTTGTTGACGATGTCGTATTCAGCGACCATCTGCCACAGGGTGCTGGCCGGACCGTTGGTCACAGAGGTGCCAAAAGGCCGGTCCCAGTTGTCGGCCCGCCAAATCCGGTAGGATTCGAAATCCAACTCCTGTAGGCGGATGTCCGGCGTTACCATACTTTTATCGTCCCAGAAAATATGTACCCGGCTGTCAGTGGCCCACAGGCGCAGTCCCGGGGGTGGCGGCGCCATCCCCACCAGCCAATGGATCTGTTTGTCCAAACCATCAATGCCCGTGCATCCGGCGGTCTCGGGATTGTTGAGTTGGTTGCAGGTCCACCGCTCTTCTACGAAATCCTCCAGGCCACAAATATAGCCCAATTGCCGGGCGCACTCGAAGCAGTTGTCCATGTTGAACATGGCACACGTTTTCGTGATCCCGTCCACTTCCCAACTGAAGCGATCGTCGTCAGTAAGACCCTGCTGATTCAATACCCACTCGGGGTCGAGGCAGCTGTCATCCATGTAATCGGGCCTGAAATTGTCCCACGGATTATCGACCGTGCCGGTGTCGAAGTCCTCGCGGCACAAGAGGGTTTCGCGTCCCCGCTGTCCCGGATCAAACACGTTGCCAGCCTCGGTTTCGACTGAAGTGATGCCCTGCACGTAAATGCCATACCAGGTCAGAGCCGCCTCGGCGCAGTGTGCCAACAACCCCTTGCCACCATCGCTATTGCCGAGGCCCGAACCGACCACCATCCCGACCTGAAAATTCAGAGACTCGCCGGGCGGTACGATTTCGAAGGGACCAGCGGAAACCAGGATGCGAAAATCAGCTTCCCGACCCGGCTGGGTATCATTGTCCCATTCTTCGAGGGGCGCACTCAGCAATTGGTAGCGCTCGTCGTCATTGCCCGGTTCGCCTCCCTGCTCGAAACCCGTCTGACCGGCGAAGCTTTGAAATGTGCGCATGCCAACATTACGCGGCGCACGCACACCGGCCGGGTCCACATCATGGCCCAGAAAGACGATGCCGAAATATCCATCAAGACGACCCTCATCCGCCGCGTCATACATGTAACCCACCTGGATCGGCACAAAGCTGCCATCGGAGGCTCGCACCAGGCCAGGCGAGCCGTGGGTCTCGGGCCAGGAGCCGGCCATGTCGTCGTTAGCCGTATTGCCACCGCCGCGGGGACCGATATCACTGTCGGAAAAGAACCCGATGAAGGCCTGCTCGACATCCGTCACGCCAACGTTGGTGATTTTGTAATCAAAGCCGACAAAATCGTCGACCTGATCGTTTTCCCATTGAAAAGTCGTTTGGACGATTTCCAGGTTCATCGGCACGTGGTCCGGATTCTGTTCGCGGGCCAACCCCGTATTGTCATAGTTCGTCAAGACGAACATCTGGTTGCCGATCTGGCCGAAGTCCTCGTCGATCAGACCATCGCCGTCGTCATCCAATCCGTTGAGGGTTTCTTCGTCGATCAGGCCGTCGCCGTCGTCGTCGGGGCCGGGCATGGGGTCACGGTTGCCGCGGGCCAGCGGATTTCCTGCCGGCCGCACGATCTTGTTGCCGATCGCCTCGTAGATTGTCGAAGTCAGTTCATCGAGGGGATAGACTTCGAAACCGGTTGAGCAAAGGCGCTCGCCGAGTACGACACCCCCAACCCACAGGCTCGAGATAAAGAGGTACTCGTTGCCGGAGCCGGCCGGCCATTGGCACGACGGCGCGTGGGAATATCTGGAAGGCCAGGAGTAGGCAGAGCCGATCAAGCCCCAATTGGTGATATTGATCTGCACCTCACCCACATTCATCACGTATTCGCCGTCCTGGATGAAGATGCCGCTGGGGTTATAACCCAGTTGCTCAACCGGATCGGAGATCTCTTGCCAGGCGCGTGCAGCGCCGGGATTGCAGAACATCAGGACACACAACAACAGGGTTGATGCGGTGCAGATATTTGGAATTGGAAACCGATGGATTTGATGCGACAACAACCGGGCACAACGACCGCGGAGGTGAACCATGATGATCATGATTAACCCTTCAGGGGAGAAGGAATATGCCCCGAGATCGACCGCCGGTGGAGACGCGGCAGTCCATGAGAGTAGGGATTTTACCGCAGCGGGTCCAATAAAAAACCGCCCCGATTTCTCGGGGCGGTTTTCTTAGGCAATTCCGTAGCAAATCAGTGTCGGATACGCATGATCCTGGAGGTCAGGAGGATCAGTACGTCACCGAAACCGTGAAGCGGTGCACGTAGCCCAGCGCTTCCATATCGACAGCACTGTAGTCAGCCTGGATGGCCCGGCCGTCACCAGTCGGCAGTGCCGCGCCAAAGCCATAGGCCAAGCCGTCGGTATCGTAACCGATATGGTAACCGGCGCGCGCGAAGAACATGTTGTTCAGCGCGTACTCCACGCCCGCATTGGCCCGTTCCAGGTTATCCGAAGGATGCTGGAACTCGAGAGCCGGGGTCAGCCGCTGGTTCTCATTCTTAAACGCGTTGAAGCTGACGCCGACCTTGAAGGCCACCGGCAGTTTCGACTCGCGCTCATCAAACGTGAACTTGCTGCCCAGATTCTGGATCGTCATGCCCAGTTTCAGGTCCTTGATGCCGATGCGGTACATGATACCAAAGTCCATCGCACCGGTGTTTACGGCGGTCTCGGCCAACCCCATATGAAGGTAGTTCAGCGTAAAACCGGCCGAGAATTTGTCGGTGAAGAACCGCGCATAGCTCAGGCCAAAGGTCGTCGTACCGGCATCAAAGGTCTCGCCGGTTCCCTCGGGAATATAGGCGGTGCGCACCAACTGCGGGTCCATCCAGAAGGACCGGACCGAGAAGGCGAACGTGCCCGGGATCGACCGCGGGTTGAAGGCCAGAATGGCCGTGCTGAGATTGGTATCAGCCGCCCACGCGACGTGGTTGATGGACACTTCATTGCCCTTGACGTTCACCAACCCGCCGGGATTCCAGAACACGGCCGTTGCGTCGTCCGCAAGTCCGGTAAAGGCCGACCCCATGGCCGTGGCTCTGGCGCTGACGCCAATTTTGAGTTCCTGACCGCCGAAGGTGCCTACTTTGGCAAACCCGGCAGCAAACACCATGGATGGCAAGGCCAGCATGATGGTGGTCAGAATCGCGATGCGTTTCATGGAAACCTCCAGATCCGTCCGCAGACGGAGTTGACACTAATCTGCCCC
>DAOVTU010000321.1 GCA_030632925.1 Candidatus Krumholzibacteriia bacterium
AATGCCCTGCGCCGGACACTGCTTTCCTCCATGCATGGGCATGGAGTCACCGCAGTGCACATCGAAGGTGTCAAACACGAACTGAGTACGGTCCCCGGTGTTCTGGAGGATGTCACCGACATCTCCCTGAACCTCAAGCAGGTCGTATTCAACCTGTCCGACGCGCCGTCCGGATGGGCGTCCATTGAAGCTGAAGGTCCAGGTCCTGTGACCGCCGGCATGATCAATGGCACTCCTGAACTTGAAGTGGCCAACCCGGATCACCTGATCTGCACGTTGACCGAGAAGGAAAAGTTCAGCGCACGGGTTTTCATCGACATGGGTCGTGGCTATGTGGATCGCGAGTCGCACCACATTCCCGACGAAATGATCGGTGTGATCCGTCTGGATACGAACTACTCGCCGGTGCGCAAGGTCAGCTTCCGGGTCGAAGACACCCGGGTCGGCCAGCGGACTGACTACGACAAGCTCGTGATGGGCATCACCACCAACGGTGCCGTGCGGCCCGAGGACGCCGTAGGCTTCTCGGCCAAGATCCTGAAGGATCAGCTGCAAACGTTCATCAACTTCGATGAGGCGCCCATTGACGCCCAGGAAGTTGAAGTGAACGAGGAGCAGGAGCGCCTGGTGGAACTGCTGTCGCGCAATGTTGAAGAACTGGAACTCTCGGTTCGTTCGGCCAATTGTCTGAAGAGCGGTCACATCAAGACCCTCTTTGACCTGGTCACCAAGAACGAGCAGGAGATGCTCAAGTTCCGCAACTTCGGTCGCAAGAGCTTGAATGAAATTGGTGAAATTCTCGAGGGCATGGAACTGGCGTTCGGTATGTCCTTCGATCCGGAAGTTTGCGACCGCGTCCGCGAGACGATGGGCAACTAGCTCTCCGGTATTTTGGACAACTGGTTGCTTCGGTGACCTGAGACAACCGCCCGGGCCACAAGCCTGAGCCTAGAGGATGGAATAGAGTCATGCGTCACAACGTCAAAGGCCGCAAGCTGAACCGTACTCCGGCACATCGCAAGATGTTGTACCGGAACCTGGTGACCTCGCTGTTCAAGCACGAGCGTATCCAGACCACGGTGCCCAAGGCCAAAGAGGCACGCATCGTCGCCGAGAAGTTGATCACCAAGGCCAAAAAAGGTGACTTGCATTCGCGTCGCCTGGCGGCCCGCAAGGTCAACGAACCGGCGATTCTGCAAAAGCTGTTCGCAGAGATCGGTCCCCGCTATGCGGATCGTTCCGGTGGCTACACCCGCATCATGCGGATGGGGCCCCGTAAGGGCGATAATGCCGAGATCGCAATTCTTGAGCTGGTTGATGGCAACCCCAAGCCCAAGGTGACTGATACCCTGAAGCGCAAGCGCGCCCGGAAGATCATGATCGCCGAGGAAAAGGCTGAGGCCCAGGCAGCTCTCGAAGAAGTCAGCGAAGAGAAGAACGAGGCTGCGGTCGAGGAGGCTCCTGTAGAGGATGCTCCCGCCGAGGAAGCCGCACCAGCTGAGGACGGGGAAAAGAAAGAGGACTAGTTCTCTTTCTTGCCGTCTTCCGACTCCGGGGTTGGCCGCCATTTGAGCGGTTGCCCGTCCGAACCGGAACCGGTGCTCGTCCCGACTGTGATCCCCCGTACCCTTTGGGTGCGGGGGATTTTTTGCGTTGCTTCCGGGTGAGCCGCCGTCGAAACCAAGTCTCCCGCTTACATCCCTGCCACAATCGAGCCTCTTTGCAATTCTAAGGGCTAAAAACACTAATTTGTTGCGAATGCTTGCCGATAAGGAAATCCATAGTCGGTTTTAAACCGGATTGTTGATCGAATAATATGCTTTGCCTCGCCCCTTGTGTGAAGTGTCTGTGTTGGTGTGAAAATCAAACGACCATTTGATTTGAAAGGTGTCGAGAATGGCTGGAAAACTGGTATTGCCTGGGTTTGCACTGTTGGCTTTAGTATGTGCAAGCGCATGTCCTGGACTGGCGCAAGCGGGAAGCGACGATGACTTTCTGGACCTGAGCCTGGAAGCCCTGATGGAAATCGAAGTGACTTCGGTCTCGAAGCAGTCGCAGGCACTGCATGAAGCCGCCGCTGCCATTTTTGTCGTCACCAATGAAGACATGGTTCAGCAGGGGGTGACCAACGTGGCCGATGCCCTGCGGAGGGTACCGGGCCTGCATGTTGGCCGGATCGACAGCAACAAGTGGGCCGTGACTTCACGCGGTTTCAATGGGCGCTTCAGCAACAAGCTTCTTGTTTTGGTAGACGGGCGCAGCGTCTACACATCGGCCTTCTCGGGTGTGTACTGGGAAGTGCAGGACCTGATGATCGAGGATATCGATCGCATTGAGATCATCCGCGGTCCGGGCTCGACCCTCTGGGGCGCCAATGCCGTCAATGGTGTGATCAACATCATCACCAAACATGCCGCCGATACCCAGGACGGTCTATTGGTCGCCGGCGCCGGAAACATCGAAAAAACCTTCGGCAGTGTGCGCTGGGGCACCGAATTGTCCGAAGGCACCTTCGCCCGAGTCTATGGCAAGGCATTTGCCCGGGGCGAATTCACATTCCCTTCCGGTGAAGATGCCGGCGATGACTGGACCGCCTATCGTGCCGGATTCCGTTTGGACTCGCAACACACCGCCTCTGATGCCCATACCCTGCAAGGGGACATTTACCAGACCAAGTTCAACCAAAAAACGGGTTTCGCTCAACTGACACCACCATATGCTCTCAATATTGAAGATGAAGGAACGGCCTCGGGTGGCAACCTGCTCGGACGCTGGGTCCATACGGTGTCTTCCAGTTCCGCTTATTCCGCCCAGGTGTATTTTGACCGGGCCGTTCGCGATGAATCCGTTGCCTATCAGGCTGAAAATCAAATGGACTATGACTTCCAGCATTACTTTGCCGCCCACAGGCAGAAGATCGTCTGGGGGCTTGGCTACCACTATTCCAGCAACGATTTGGCACACCGGTCGGCGTCGATTCAGGCCCGGGAAAATCGAGCCCTGATGCTCTTCAGTGCCTTTTTCCAGGATGAAATTTCCCTGCGCGAAGACCGCCTGAACCTGACACTGGGCAGCAAAATTGAGCACAACGACTTCACGGGTGTGGAGATTCAGCCCAGTGCCCGTCTGATGTGGCGCGCCCACGACGCCCACCGCTTGTGGACGGCCGTGTCCCGAGCCGTGCGGACTCCCATGCGCGCGGAGGACGAATTCGAAGTTCTGCTGGCCGTCGTGCCGCCAGGCTCGCCAACTAATCCGGGACCCATCCCGGTTGGGGTGGTTCTGCAAGGCACCGAAGACATCGAAGCCGAGGAAGTGCTGGCCTATGAACTGGGCTATCGGTTTGTCCAACCCCTGGTGTCAGCCGATGTCGCGATCTTCTACAACGACTATTCGAATTTGACGACTATTGAGCCGGGCGAGCTGGACGTGCGTTATTTGGCGGACCCGCCCTATGTGGCACAGCCGATGATTTTTGAAAATTCAGATCAGGTGTCGGACTACGGGTTGGAACTTGCGCTGGCCTGGAAGCCCAGCAACTGGATGGACTGGGATCTTGCCTACACTTATCTGAAGAACGACACCGATGATACCGGTGAAGGGCCAAGGACCGAAATCTTCAGCCCCGAACATCTGCTCTCGGTGAGCTTCGGCCTGCGCCCCATCTCGGCGGTGGAGTTCAACGCCGGCTTGCGCCATGTCGACGAAAGCCTGGCCCGCAGCAGCGTGGACCTCGACGGAGTACTGATCCCCAGCTACACGACGGTCGATGTTCGTTTGGCTTGGCAGATGAATGAAGATCTGGAGTTGTCTGTGGTCGGCCAGAATCTCCTGGAAGAGAACCACCTGGAGTACACCTCGGAGAGCTTCACTTTCGCGACCGAAGTTCCGCGCAGTTTCTACGGCAAGGTGAAGTGGACTTTCTAATGAGTAGTGGAACCTGACATGCTGCGTCTGAGTGCGTTTTTCACTTTTACCGTGGCCAGCCTGGTGCTGGCGGTGCTGGTGTGCACGCCGGTCCAGGCCGCCGAAAAGGCCCAAAGTGAATATTTCGTCAAGGCGGCCCTGGTGTACAACTTTGCCCGCTTCACCGAGTGGCCCCATGAGGCTTTCGCCACAGACCAGACGACATTCCGGATTGCCGTTTATGGTGATGAAAATCTGACCAAGGCCTTTGCTGAAATCGAGGGAAGGGCTATCGCGGATCGTAAAATTGAAATTGTCCATTTGGAGCAACCCCAGGACGTGGTCGACTTTCAATTGCTGTTTCTGGCCAATACGGAACGGGGAAAATGGCCCCAGATTCTCGCAGCGCTCAATGGTGATGCCGTATTGACCATTGGCGAGATGAACGGCTTTCTGGAAGCCGGCGGTATGATGAATCTGCATATGGTCGAGAAGAAAATCCGGTTCCAGGTCAATTTGGATCATGCCCGAGACAAGAAGTTGACCATCAGTTCCCGCATTCTCAAATTGGCCACCGAAGTGGTCGATACGGTGGAGGTGAAGCACTGATGCGGTTCCAGGACCTGCAAATCCGCACCAAACTGGTGATGATCATGGTGCTGACCGGAATGTGTGTCCTGCTATTGGCCATGTTGGCCATGGTGGCGACCGAATATTCCCGCACTCGCCAGGCGGTGACGGGTGAGTTGCACACTTTGGCCGAGGTCGTCAGTTGGAATAGCAG
>DAOVTU010000183.1 GCA_030632925.1 Candidatus Krumholzibacteriia bacterium
CCGGAGTCATCATTCCGCGCCTGGGTTTCCTGCTCGCCGGGGCTGGCTGGCTGATCCTCGACAATGCCAACCCTTCGACCCTGCCGGCCTACGCCATGATCCTGGCTGGTGAGGCAATCGACCGCTGCCTGTATTACCACGAATTGGAAATCCCGACGCCGGAATTGCGCCAGCTCGACGAGTTGGAAAACAGGCCGGAGGCTCAGGGAATGTTTGCGGAGAATTAGCGATCAAGGGGAGGGTTTGGTCCAGATACGCCGAACCCGGACCTCATCAAGCCGATGCGCAAGGGGGATCGCGAATGGCTCAGTTCAATCCGGGTCGGCTTACTGATTTGGTTGGGCGAGGGCTGGGCGCCCCGCCTAAAGACTCTCTCAAGCCTCTAGCATGATGTTAGTAAAAAAATGGGCCAGCGCAAGTCAAATAGGGATTAAATGACTCTTTGATCCTGTTTACACCTGCCGGATTCCTGTAAATCGACATGTTGCCGGTGAATATCATTCTCATCGTGCGTATACTGTTGTCTCACTGTCCCTGATCTTCCGCCACCCCCAGGTGGTGTTTCGCTCGCACTGTGCGGAAAGGAATCCCTAATGCCACGATTCGTGCGTCTGGTTGGATTATTGGCCTTGTTGGCAGGTTCGATCGCGGTCAGCGTTCGCCCGGCCCAGGCCCTGCCCAAATACGCCGCTTCCTATGGCCAAAGCTGCACCCTTTGCCATGAGAACCCATCCGGCGGCGGGCTGCGCAACCTGTACGCCACCCAATACCTGATCCCCGAAGAAATTGCCGCTCGCGGCTGGCCCACGGCCGAGGAGGCCGGCTTTCTGGCGGGCCAAAGCCCCGAAATCAGTCCCAACATCACCGTTGGTGTGGACCTGCGGACCCTGTCGTATCAGCAGGAAGGCGGCACTGGTTCGACCTTCGCCATGCAGGGTGATGTGTACCTGAACCTTCAGCTCAGCGGCACCGCTTCGGCCTACGTGGAGCAGGGACTCAGCACCAGCGGCGAAATCTACGGCCTGCTGCGCGACCTGCCTCTCGATGGCCACCTCAAGGCCGGCCGCTTCATCCCGGACTATGGTTGGCGCTTTGCCGATCATCAGATGTTCAACCGGCGCTACTTGATGGATGCCGGCGGCAGCGACAACCCCGCCTTCCTTTACGACTCGGGTTTCGAGATCGGCGGCTCGCCTGGCCCGTTGGAATTTTCCGCCTCGGTGCTCAGTGGCCCTGAAAGCCACGGCGACAACTACGCCGGACGGGTGATGCTGCGTCAGGAAGTGGGGGCCCTGCGCCTGGGCGCCGGCGGGTCGGTGTGGCGCCGCCACGATCTGGCTGGACACAAGCGTGCCGTGGGTGGCTTCTGGTACGCGAGTGCCGGCCCGGTCACCTGGTTGGGTGAAATCGACGAAACCAAACGCCCCGACGGTGTGGACAACGCCACGCGGCTGGGCAACCTGATGGCCCAGGAGTTGACCATCACCTGGGCCCGCGGCTGGGACGGCCGCCTGACCTACAGTTTCCAGGATCCGAACCGGGCGGAGAAATCCGGCACCCGTCACCGTTACGGCGCCGGCGTGGCCTACATGCCCAGGCCTTTCTTCGCCCTCCAATTGATGGGCAACTATTGGGACCTTGAACAAGGTCCCGATGTTGCCGGCAACAGCTACCACGAAGCGGAATTCATGATCCACTTCTTCTACTAGGAGTCCTGATATGCGAAAATCACAGCTGGGAGTTTTGCTGATTCTTGGGTTGGTCACCTGGCCTGCTTCGGTGTTGGCCGAGCGATACGAAGTGGTACCCGGATCAGGAACCGAAATCGTGTTCCAATCCCGCGCGCCCATGGAAAAATTCGAAGGCAAAACCGGCAAGGTGCAGGGATGGCTCAGTGCCGACGTGTCGGCTTTGGACCAGGCCGTGGAAATGGAAGTGCGGGTCGATCTCGCCAGTTTTGATACCGGAATGGGCAAACGCAACACACACATGCGTGAAAATCATTTCGAGACAGATAAGTATCCGCAGGCGATATTTCGGGGAGGGCAGGTCAGTGGGCAATCGGCCACGGCTTTGGCCGTTGGCGAAAAAGTTGATCTCACATTGACCGGCACGCTGGACCTGCACGGAGTGCACCGCGAGATGAGCTGCGAAGTCACGCTCACCCGGCCGAGCGAAGGGGAACTGCAGGTCGAAGCGCGTTTTGAAGTCTTGCTGCCCGATCACCGGATCAAGCGGCCCAAGTTCCTGATCATGAAGCTGGCTGAAGACCAGAAGGTGATCGCCAAACTGATTCTGAAGAAGGAGTCCTGAGACAATGACATCCCGACGTATTCTGACCGCCCTGACGGCGACCGCCCTGCTGCTGGCGGTGGCCGGTTGCAGCGACAACGGCACCGATCCGACCACGGGCGGAGGCACCGGCACCACGGTTTCTTTCGCAGCGGACCTACAACCGGTTTTCAACCAGTCCTGCAACGGCTGCCACGGCGCCGGCGGCTTTGGCGGCCTGGACCTGACCGCGGCGGTGTCCTGGGCCAATTTGGTGGGTATCGAGTCGATGGGCTACGCACCCACGCAGAGGGTTGTATCGGGCAATCCGGAGCAATCGGTGCTGTATTTGAAGATTATTGGGGACGCCAGTGTGGGCAACCGGATGCCACTGGGTGGAGCACTGGATCTCGATACGATGGAGCAGTTTCGGGTGTGGATCGCCCAGGGGGCCCAGAACAATTGATAATGGGTGTTTAAACTAAAGAACTCTTCATATTTGCCAATACTTTAGGCATGGCTTCACTCGTGTCACATATCTTGGATTGTGTGGATTTTCAGGACCTGTACCTGAATGCCACTGACCCCATCCTGATCATGGATCAGGGGCGTTACCTCGATTGCAATGAGGCCGCGGTCCGGATTTTTGGCGCGGCGAGCAAGTCTGACCTGATCGATCGCCATCCGGCGACTCTTTCGCCCCCGATGCAATGGGGCCACAAGGCGTCCGGCGAAGCCGCTGATGAAATGATAGGCACGGCCTTCCGCACGGGGTACCACCGCTTCGAATGGGATCACAAGACCCTGGACGGAAAAGTCTTTCCGGTGGAGGTCACCCTGACGGCTATCGGGCATCGGGATCCGCCCCTGCTCTATGTCCAGTTCCACGACATCTCCGAACGCAAAAAAGTTCAGAAAGCCATCGAGGCCGCCTCTCGCCGCGCGCGGCAAATGTCCCGCGAAGCCCAGGCCGCCAGCCAGGCCAAGAGCGAGTTCCTGGCCGTTATGAGCCACGAGATCCGCACGCCTATGAATGGCGTCATCGGCATGACCGACCTGTTGCTCGAAACGGGTCTGGACGAAGAGCAAGGCTACTTCGTGGAGACGCTGCGCAACAGCGGCGAAACCCTGTTGGAAATCATCAACGACATTTTGGACGTTTCGAAAATCGAGGCGGGCCACATGGAGCTCGAAGCGTTGGGCTTTGATCTGGATGTGATGCTGGGCGATTTCAGTTCCCTGATGTTCGGCACCGCGAATCAGAAAAACTTGAACTGGCGCTACGAGGTGGCGCCGGATGTGCACCGAATGCTGCGCGGTGATCCGGGACGTTTGCGGCAGGTGTTGACCAATCTGGTGGGCAATGCCATCAAATTCACTGCCGAGGGCGAGGTGTCGCTGGAAGTGCGGCAACTGGCCGCCTGCAAGAGTGAAGTTGAGCTGGAGTTTGCCGTGGTGGACTCGGGCATCGGCATTGCGCCCGAAAATCTGGCGGATCTTTTCAAGCCGTTTGCCCAGGTGGATACCGCCACGACCCGCAAGTTCGGCGGCACCGGCCTGGGGCTGAACATTTCACAGCAACTGGTGGGCATGATGGGCGGCCGGATCGAGGTGACCAGCAAGTTGGGTACCGGGTCCCGGTTTGTCTTCAACGTCAGGCTGGCGAAGCAGGAATCCAGTGCCAAGGCACCGCAAGACAACGCCCCGACCGTCGCAGACAACCGCCCACTGAACCTGAAGGTGCTGCTGGTCGAAGACAACGAAACCAATCAGATCGTGGCCAAGCGCATTCTCATGAAAATGGGTTGCTGCGTTGATGTCGCGGTCAACGGCCGTGAAGCGGTGGGCATCCTGGAAAACCTGACCTACGACGTGGTCTTGATGGACTGCATGATGCCAGAGATGGACGGCTTCGAGGCCACGCGTCGCATCCGAAATTCCAAGAGCAGTGTGAAGGATCACCAGGTAACGGTGATCGCGCTGACGGCCAATGCCCTGCCCCGCGATCGGGCCCGCTGCCTGGCCGTGGGCATGACCGACTATCTGACCAAGCCGATCAACAAGAAGGCTTTGCGCAAGATGCTGGTTTCCTACTGCCTCGACTAATTCCGCACTTTACCAGAGCCCACCTTGGTCCAATTTCAGCCTTTTTGAACATTGAGGTGCCTTTCCGGGGAGCGGAGGTTATCTTCCTGCCTCAGCCAACGGCGCCACGCCAGCACACCGGTCGAAAGATTACCCATGCCTGCCCCAATGGACCTGCGCATAGCCACCAGTGACGAAGATGTCCTGAAGGTCATGGTCGTGCGCGGCATCGTTTTTATCGAAGAACAGAAGGTCGACTGGGAGGGCGAGATCGACGAGTTTGAGCAGGATTCCGTGCATATTCTGGGCGAAGTGGGCGGGCAGCCCATGGCCACCGGCCGATTGCGTTTCTTGGACGACGGGCGCACCAAGGTGGAGCGCATTGCGGTGCGTCCGGCCTGGCGGGGGCAGGGATTTGCCCGTGACATGGTGCGGTTCATGCTCGACCATGCGGCTGAGCGGGGGGCGCGCCACTATGTTATGCATGCCCAGGTGCACCTGCAGAAGTTTTACGAGGATTTCGGATTCCAGCGCGAAGGCGACATCTTCGTTGAGTGCGGGATTGATCACATCACCATGGTTCGCGAGGACAGTTAGCCCATGTTTCACTATCAAGAACATCGCGAATTTTTTGCCCAGGTGGCCGGCGGCATTGAAGATTTGGCGGCCATCGAACTGGAATCCCTGGGCGCCACGGATCTGAAAGTGGGCATGCGGGGCATCACCTTCAGCGCCTCTTTGCAGGACCTGTACCGCATCAACTATCGCTCGCGGTTGCTGACCCGCGTGCTGGCCCCTTTGGTGAAATTCGAGGCCCGCACGCCTGAACAATTGTACCTGGGCGCCAAGAGGGTGGACTGGACCAACATTTTTCGCCTCGACCAGACTTTTGCCGTCTTCGGCAATGTCTTTCGCAGCGACATCGACCACAGCCAGTTTGCCGCCCTGAAGGTGAAGGACTGCGTGGTGGACATGTTCCGCAAGCGCTACAGGGACTCGCGGCCCAACGTGGATTCGAAGGACCCGGACCTGTGGATCTCGGTGCACATCCACGAGAACAACGTGACCATCAGCCTGGACTGTTCGGGCGGATCGCTGCATCGCCGGGGCTACCGCCAACACGCGGTCGAGGCGCCGATGATGGAAACCCTGGCCGCAGCAATTCTGGACTTCGCAGGTTGGGAGGGCAAACGCCGCTTCTATGACCCCATGTGCGGCTCGGGAACCATGATCAGCGAGGCCTGGCTGAAGGCCGGCAACATTCCGCCCGGAACCCTGCGCAAGCATTTTGGTTTCATGATGCTCCCGGACTACGATCGCCGCGACTGGATCAAGGTGAAGTTCGAGGAAGACAACAAGATCAAGATCGTGCGTGGAGGCACGATCAGGGGCAGCGACATCAATCCCAAGGCTGTCGAGATGACACGCAACAACAATGCGCGCATTCCCGATGGCGATGAACTGCGGGTGCGCACCTTGGACTTCCGTGACATCGACAAGGTCGAGAACTCGCTCATCGTCTGCAATCCGCCCTATGGAATTCGCATGATGAAAGACCAGGACATGGGCGTGTTCATGAAAGACTTTGGCGATTTCCTGAAACAGAAATGCACGGGCAGCGATGCCTACATCTATCTGGGTGATCCGGAACTGGTGAAATCCATCGGGCTGAAGGCGGCCTTCAAGAAACCACTGCGCAACGGCGGGTTGGATGGACGACTTGTGAAGTATGAACTCTACTAGGCGGCGGCAGTTCAAATTATGGCGTTCCGCCCGGGGCCTGGCCGCGGGTATCGCCCTGTTGCTTGTCGTGTCTGAGGCGACTGCTTTTGGCTCGGATGAATCCCCTCGCGCAACCACTGTGGCCCCTGTTGTTCTGGAGCTGACCGGGCCGTTGAACGACCCGCGGGCCGAAGTTTCGGGCATGACCTGGAAGGGCGACACCCTGGTGGTCTTGCCCCAGGACCCGACCCTATTCGCTGCAGAAGGCCAACTCGGATTTTTCGTGATGACCCGCACCCGGATCCTGGCCGCCATCAACGGCACCATCGAGGGCCCCATCCTGCCGAAACAGGTCAACTGCCTGGCCTCGGGCATGAGCCGTATTGTGAAG
>DAOVTU010000604.1 GCA_030632925.1 Candidatus Krumholzibacteriia bacterium
AGGCCCTGTTTCGCTAGCGTTGGGTCCTACTGGGACAGCAGGCGGATATAGCTCACCAGCGCCTCGACCTCATCCTGATTCAGGATACCGCGCCAGGCCGGCATGTATTCGTCATTACCTTCGTAGATGAACTCGATCAGTTCGTCATTGCTCAGCCGGTTCATGGTGTTGGAATTGGTATGGTCGGCGGGCTCCATGGTGATCAGCTGGGTCATGGTGCCGTCGCCATAGCCTTCTTCGCCGTGGCAAACCGCGCAGTATTTTTTGTACAGCCGGGCACCTTGTTCGGGATCACCCAGCAGTTCGTGTTTGGCCGAGCCAAGGAACCGCATGTAGGCGATGAGAGCATCGATCTGGCTGTCGGTGAAGATTTTGCCCCAGTCGGGCATGGCATCCGTCAGCAGGTTGTGCCGATCGCGGCCCGTTACGATGGGACCACCATCGCCGGTGATGATCGTACGCAGCATGGTTTCGCTGCGGGCGCGCACCGTCAGGGTCAGGTCGATCATGCTGAGGTCAAGGTTTTGGGCCAGAGGGCCGTTGCCCTTGCCATCGGGACCATGGCAAAGTTGGCAGTGCGAGACGAACAGGCGTTGCCCTTCAAAGGCCGTGGTCGGATCGATGGCCAGCGCGGGCAGGCTGGATATCAGGGCCAATAGAAATACAGTTGCCACGACATTGCGCCTCATGTGATTCCTTCCTCGAGTCCATTGATGGGTTCTTTAAAAACAGTCCCCCTGCCGAACGAGCGGCAGGGGGATCGTTGAAATCATCGTCTATTTCAACTCATCATCCAATTCAAACGCGGGACACTACTTCAGCAGGGTCAATTTCCGCATTTCCATCTGGCCGCCGAAGCTCACCTGGGCAAAGTAGATGCCACTGGCGTGTCCGCGGGCATCCCAGTTCACCGTACGGGCGCCGGCACCCATGAAGCCGTCAACCAGCTTGGTGACCAGCGCGCCGCGCGAGTCGTAGATCCGGATCGCGACCTGGCCATCGCGCGGCAGGCTGAACTTGATCTCGGTCATGGGATTGAACGGGTTCGGATAGGCCTCGATCGACAGCTGGGCCAGGCTCACGCGGCCGTCCCGCGATACGTTGCCGCTTTCACAGCTGCGGTTCTCGGCGTTGGCGATCGAGTCGTAGGCGAAGGAGCTGTGGCTGACGCCGGTGACATCAAAGCACCACTCGCCACTGGGGTTCTTGACCTTGGATGTGTTGAAGCTGACCGAGCCGTTGGTGCCGGTCGTGCCGCTGGCCGAACCATTGCTGGGGCCGTCGTAGCTGACCGTCACCGTGGCGCCGCTGACGGGCTGACCACCGGCGTCGACAACCGTCACGGTGCCTACACCATTGACGTTCGGACCCTTGGACGCGCGCGAAACACTCACGCTGTCGACGTGCATGTCGCCGCCACCGGTGCCGCCACCATTGCCGCTGTACAGCGTGGGCTTGTACAGGGCGACCTGCTGGTCCATGCGCGTGGACTGGCCAGCGGTGAACAGGTACATGCAGTAGTCGTCGGTGTAGTCCATGAAGTTGTGGATGGGATCGGGGCCACCGCCGGCGCAAGTGTCGCGGCCGTCGGGGCAGCCAAAGGCAGCCGAGGCTTCGGGCTCGGTATCGGCGACCTGATCGCCACCGTTGCAGCCACCATTGAAGGTGTGCATCAGGCCCAGGTAGTGACCGACTTCGTGGGTCGCGGTGTCGCCCTCGTTATAAGGAGCCGCGTTGCCACCAGGCACCGTGCCGAAGGCGCAAACAACGCCATGGATGGTGCTGGACTCGTCGATCTGGCTGGGCAGATAGGAGTAGCCCAGGGTGCCGCCACCGATGTCGGTGAAGTACATGTTCAGGGTCGTGGCCGGGTCAACAGCCAAGGCGGCTTTCATCTGGTTGGCCGTATTGCTGCCTGCGCGGGCCGTGGACCACTTGCGGTTGGCGGTGCGGGTCGTGACCACCAGGGTGAAGCTGAACGGCGTGCCCTGGTAGGCATCGTTCAGGACCTGCATCTGGTCGGCGATCTGGGTGTCCGTGACATTTCCATAGCCGTTGTCGTGGGTCACGATGTGAACGGCTACTGGCACGTTGACCACTGCTTTGCTGAAAGCGCTGTAGTTGCCGGAACGCAGGAAGTCTTCGACCGCCTGGTTTTCGCGTTCGATATCATCCATGGTCGGGGTTGGCGTGTCGCAGCGACTGCCTTGGACCATCTGGCCGTCGGCGGAAGTGTATTGCACGAGGTCGGCGGCAGTCGCGGACAATGATCCGAAGATCATCACCACAAAGGCGAGCAGAAATAGGCATGTGGATTTGCGATTGAGCATGGCGAGCTCCTGTGTGATTGAGAGGAATGTTGATCGCGAGATCTGTTCAATCAGGGTGACAGAGTGCATACCCTACCAGATAAGTGGGGGATCTGTCAATTGGCGGGATGGGCGGTCAAACGGCTGATTAAAGCCGCGCCACCCCGATCCAGGCGGCGTGCATGGCGCAGACCATGACCAGAAAGACAATTCGGGCCCGTGAAGGCGACAGGCCCGGGAAAGTGATGCCGATGCTGCCGGTGGGGCAGTTGCTCAGGCAATCACCGCACAAGGTGCAGGCTTCACCCGGCACCCGGCGCAGGACATCTTCGGGATATAAAGCGTCATAACGGCAGGCCGGCGTGCAGGGCGCTGACCATGCCGGGGGGAACCAGCCGGGCTATTGAAGGCGACATGCCCGGGACACCGATGCCGAAGCTGCCGGTGGGGCAGTTACTCAGGCAATCTCCGCCAAGGGTGCAGGCTTCACCCGGCACCC
>DAOVTU010000393.1 GCA_030632925.1 Candidatus Krumholzibacteriia bacterium
ATGTTCCCAACCCAACTCGATGAGTCTCTTCTTAAATATCATCCCATTCCCCTCAGCCTGGTCACTTAAAGTAAGAGTGCGTCTCCTGAAATGACCGCCAAGCAAACATCAGCAAATACCGCCGATTATTTGATCAATGCTGTAGCGTCCACTATAACATGTCCGCCTTCTGCACAAATAACTAAGTGACACTTCCCCTCTTGCCCCCCGGAGGCCCCATAAAAAAAACAGCCCCGGGCCAAAACCCAGGGCTGCCTCAATCATCTCAACAAAATTCTAAAACTGAATCTGCCGAAATATAATCACCGCCATGCGGTGGAACGAATCCGGAATCACGCCCAGCATGATGATGATCAACGCCAGGAAAGCAGCCATCATCACCGAGACCATTTCGCGGCCCTTATAGCTGTCCTCCTCCGGCTCTTTCATGTACATCACCACGAGCAGGCGCAGGTAGTAGTACACCGAGATCAACGAGTTGATCACACCGATGATCGCCAGCGGAATCAGCCCCGCCTTGATCACGGCGCTGAACAGGTAGAACTTTGCCATGAAACCGACCATGGGCGGAATGCCAGCCAGGGACAGCAGCGCAACAGCCAGCGTGGCCGCAGCAATGGGCTGGGTCCGGCTCAGGCCCGCATAGCGATTGATGTCATCAGCCTCATCCCCGTGCCCCTTGCCCAGGATGTTGATGATACCGAAGGCCGCCAGGTTCATCAGGCTGTAACCGATGAGATAGAACAGCATGGCCGATCCGGCCGCTTCGCCAATGGCCTGGGTATCCATCATTTTTTCGCTGCCGCCCTGGGTGGGCGAAAGCATGGTCAAAATACCCAACATCAGGTAACCGGCGTGGGCCACACTGGACCAGGCCAGCATGCGCTTGATGTTGCTTTGGGCCAGGGCAATCAGATTACCCGCGCTCATGGTCAACACCGCCAGCACCGCCAGCAGCGGGTACCAGGCAAAGCCCAGTTGGGGCTGCATCAGAATGACGAAGCGCATCAGGATCGCAAAGCCCGCGGCTTTGATTGCCGTGGCCATGAAGCCGGTCACGTAGCTGGGCGCGCCGTCGTAAACATCGGGCGTCCACATGTGGAAGGGCACCAGGGCGATCTTGAATCCAAAACCAATCAGCATCAGGCCCGAACCCAGTCCCACCAACAGGTGGTCAGGGTTGGCGCTGTTCAAAGCCGCGGTGATGTCGGCGAAACCCGTGCCGCCGGCGAAGCCGTACATCAGGGCCATGCCCATCAGCAGGAAGGCCGACGAGAATCCACCGAGGATCAAGTACTTGAACCCGGCTTCGGAGCTGCGGATGTTGCCGCGTACCCCACCGACCAGGATATAGGTCGAAAGGCTCATGGTCTCCAGGCCCAGGAAAATCGTCAGCAGGTCGTTCGCCGCCACGAGAATCATCATGCCCAGGATCGTGAACAGGATCAGCGGGTAGAATTCGGGGCGGTACCTTCCATCACGGTCAAAAATGCCGGTGGCGTAAATGGTCGTCACCACACCGATGGCCGCGAACAGGAAGTTGAAGAAGCGCGTGAAATCGCTGGTGACGAGCATGCCGCCCATCAGGGTGGTATTGCTTTTTTCACCGACGATTTGCAGGATCACTGCGCCGCAGAGCACAAAAATGGTCAGGTAGCTGAGGTGGTCCTTCTTCAGCGTGCGCACGAAGGAATCGACCAGCATGACCAGCAGCCCGCCGCATGCGACAACCAGGTAGGGCAGCAGGTCCCCCGCCTCGGCGGCGACATTGATTAACTGGAAATGTTCCATTACTGACCTTCCATGGCCCGGATCATCACGACCGGGGTGTCCGCCGTAGTCTCATCCAGATGCAGGGTGTGGTTTCCATCCTGCTGCAGCTCCAGCGGAGCCAATACTTTTTCGATGCTCAGCTCGATGCGATCAAGCACCAGACCGGGCTGCACGCCCAGCCAGAACATGAAGATGACCAGCGGAATGAGCACGGCCATTTCGCGCACGCTCATGTCCTTCAGGCCCTCGTTCTTGGGGTTCTTCAGCTTGCCAAAGAAGACGCGCTGGTACATCCACAACATGTAGATGGCGCCGAGCACCACACCGGTGGCGGCCAGAACGGCCAGTAAGCGTCCGTGGGGCACCGCTTCACTGCTGAAGGTGCCGAACAGGATCATGAACTCGCCCACAAAACCAGCCAGGCCGGGCAGGCCCACACTGGCCAGGGTGGCGATCATGAAGAACGTTGCGTAGATCGGCATACCGTGGGCCAGACCACCGAATTCACTGATTTCGCGGGTGTGGCGACGTTCGTAGATCACGCCGACCAGAAGGAACAACGCGCCAGTGCTCAGGCCGTGAGCCAACATCTGGAAGATGCCGCCCGCCACGCCCAGTGTCGTCAGCGAGAACAGACCCAGCACCACAAAACCCAGATGGCTGACGGACGAATACGCCACCAGCTTTTTCACATCCGGCTGCACCATGGCCACCAGGGCGCCGTAGATGATGCCGATGACAGCCAAGGTATTGATCGCCGGGGCGAAGAAGGCCACGCCTTCGGGGAAGAGCGGCATCGCGAAGCGCAGCATGCCGTAGGTGCCCATTTTCAGCAGCACGCCGGCCAGGATAACCGACCCTGCCGTGGGTGCCTCGACATGTGCGTCGGGCAACCAGGTGTGCAGCGGGAACAGCGTCACCTTGATGGCGAAGGCCAGGAAGAAGGCCGCGAAGAGCCACAACTGCGCCTCATGACCAATATTCAAGTTCAGGAAATCCGTCAGGTTCATGCTGCCGGACTGCTGGTACAGGTAAATGATACCCACCAGCATGAAGACCGAACCGACCATGGTGAAGATGAAGAACTTCACCGCAGCGTAGATGCGGTTTGCGCCACCCCAGACACCGATGATGAAGTACATCGGGATCAGCATGGCTTCCCAGAACACGTAGAACAGCAGCATGTCCCGGGCGAAGAACGTGCCCAGCATGGCGGCCTGCAGGAAAAGCACGAAGCCCAGGAAGGTGGCCACCCGATCGGTGATTGCGCGCCAGGTCGAGAGCACCACCAGGGGGCCCAGGAACGTGGTCAGCATCACCAGGACCAGGCTGATGCCATCCATGCCCAGGTGATAGCTGATCTGGCCGTTGAAGAGCCAGGCAACTTTTTCGACAAATTGATCGTCACCGCGGCCGGCATCGAAGTGGAACCACAGATGCAGCGACAGGACGAAGTCGGCCAGAGCGATGGCCATGGCGAAAAACCGCGCTTGGGCCTCTTTGCGCACCACGGTCCAGAGCAGAATAGCTCCGATCAGCGGCAAAAAAGTGACCCAACTCAGAATATGATCCGTAATTAGCGACAAACCAGCGTCCTCCTAGCCCGAGAAACTGAGGTAAAGGACAAAAACCGCGACTCCGATGGAGAACGACCAGGCGTAGAACCGGATGAGTCCATTTTGGAACAGACGCATCACCGACGCCACGACGGACACCACCAGAGCAGAACCTTCAACCAACATGCCGTTGATCAGCCCGACATCCACCCATCTCCAGAGCACCGTCTTGGACAGACGGTACATGGGGCGAATGAAGACGCCTTCGTAGGCCTCATCGACGTAATACTTGTTCAGCAGCACCTTGTGAGGCCAGCCGCCGCCCATTTTCTGGAACGTTTCGGCCACGCCAACCTTGCGGGCGTAGACAAAATAACCAGCCAACAAACCGAGGATTCCCCAGGCCAGCGAGGCCCCGGCCAAAATCCATTCCATGGTCGTATCGGCGTGGGCGCCAGCATGTTCAGCAACGTGCTCTGCGCCGTGGGCTGCAGCTTCGGCGCCATGAGCTACCGCACCGTGGGTGGCTGCGCCATGAGCAACGTCAGCTACCACCGCGTGCTGGGTGAACACAGGCTCCAACCAAGTCATGAAGTGCGCGCCGCCATTCAGGAAGTGCGGAATGCCCACCCAGCCACCGACGATCGACAGCACCGCCAGCACCACCAGAGGCATGGTCATCGTGGCGGGTGATTCGTGGATGTGGCTTTTGACTTCCGCGCTGGCGCGGTTCTCACCAAAGAACGTGAGCACCACCAGGCGTGCCATGTAGAAGGCCGTCATGCCAGCGGCCAGGAAGCCGATGGCCC
>DAOVTU010000164.1 GCA_030632925.1 Candidatus Krumholzibacteriia bacterium
AAGTCGTTGCCGAAGCTGCCCTGGGGACCACCGTGAACCAGGAATACCAACGGCCACTTCTGGCCTGCGGCGGCTTTCTCGGCCGTCCAGTCGTAGGGCTTGACGACGTAGGCGTGCACCGTCTCATCGTTCCAGCCGGCGAACGTGAACTGCTCGTGTTCACCCATGAGGGTGGCGGCCAGTTTGGCGCCGTTGAAGTCCGTGATCTGGGTCATGCTTTTGCCGTTGGGCTTGATCGTATACAGCTCAGTCGGGCCGCTCAGGCTCTGGTGGCCAAACAGCAATTTTCCAGCCAGCAGGTTGACACTGCTGTGGCGTCCCATCTTGTTGACCAGCGTCACTTTGCCGGATTTCACATCCATTTTGAACAGCGAACGCTGGCCCAGATAGCCAGCCGTGGCGTAGATGGTTTTGCCGTTGCCGCTGAATTTCAAGCCGTGGGCCGTCAGCGCCAGGCCGTCGTACATGAAGTCCAGGCGACGGCTTTCGCCGGTCTCCCAGTTCATCATCTCGATGTGGAAGCGGTCGGCCTCGAAGTTGGGGCGATCCATGGCCAGGTAGCAGAGGGTCTTGCCATCAGGCGTGAAGACCGGCTCGGTATCCCAGGCTTCGTTGGCCTCGGTGATGCAACGGATCGTGCCGCTGCCATCGATGGGCGCGGCATACAGATCGTAGTCCGTGCTCCAGGCGGGCTCGCTACCGGGCAAAATCTTGGCCGTGAAGATGACTTCCGAACCATCGGGCGAGACGGCCACTTCTTCCATGCCACCCCAGGGGCGGGTGGGCACGTCGGCGTCCAGGTCGGTCATCAAATCGATGGGCTGGCCCTCGGCGGCGTCTTCACCTTTGAGGAAAAATATGTGGCTGCGCTTGCCGTCTTCCCAGGTGTCCCAGTGGCGGAACATGAGCTCGTCGTAGATCATGCCGGTGGCCGGTTCGTTGGCCTTCATCTCGTCGGCCGCCACGGTCGCTTCGATGGTGTGGCCGGGATAAACTTCCAGCGAAAACAGGAAGCCGCGCAGGGCCGGGACGACCTCGAGGTTGCTCACGTCCAGGGCCAGCGTGGTGATCTGCTGCGCCTCGCCACCCTTGGGGTCAATGTTCCAGATCTGGGAACTGCCGCTGCGGGTCGAAAGGAAAAACAGCGTACCGTTTTGGCACCAGCGCGGGTTGTAGTCCGCGGCCGGATCGCTGGTCAACTGCTTGGTGACTTTGCCGTCAACACTGGTGAGCCAGATGTCGGTGCGGGACCGGTTGGCTTCCAGGTCCTGGGTGCCGACGTTGTAGGCGACCCACTTGCCATCAGGCGAAACCTGGGGATCGCTGAGGCGACTCATGGCCAGCATGTCGTGCACGCTGAAGGGGTGAGGGGCGGTGTCTTCTTGAGCGGCTGCGGCACCAGCAGTGAGAGCCAGCAGGCAGAGGATCATTACGGCACTGATTCGCAAGAGCGACCTCCGGGAATAATAAGGGGGACCTGGCAGAACCCGGTCAGAGTTGGTTGGAAGGGCCCAATATAGCAATTGCAGCTTAAAATTGCGAGAATCTGTGCCAAACCAGGTTGAATGGGCGAGAATCGGCCCCATTGCGGAATGCCCACAATCAAACTCAGGTTTTCTTTACTCTAGCCGAATACCCAACATGAATGCGCAGCGCCAATATTCCGAACAAAGGCAGGCTGAGGTAAAACCATGTTTTTTCAAATGATTACAGGTTCCGGTTTCTTGAAGACCAGCGGATTGGTGGCTGCATTGGCCATGGCCTTGCTCGGAGCCCTGACCGAGCCTGTAAGGGCCGAAGAAGAAACCATCGACTTTACCGAGATGTCCCTTTCTGAACTCATGGAAGTGGATGTGGTCTACGGCGCCTCCAAATATTACCAAAAGGCCCAGGATGCTCCGGCAGTGATCTCAACCATCGATGCGACGGAAATTGAAGCCTTCGGGTACCGGACACTGAAGGAAGTGCTCGACAGCATGAGGGGCTTCTACACCACTTATGACCGCAACTACCAATATCTTGGTGTGCGCGGGTTCGGCCGACCTGGCGACTACAATTCCCGGATCCTCATCCTGGTCGACGGCAACCGCACCAACGAAAATATTTACGACTCTTCTTTGATTGGTAGCGGCACACCCATTGATCTGGATCTGGTGGAACGGATCGAAGTCATCCGGGGGCCAAGTTCTTCGATCTATGGCACTAGCGCGATTTTTGGGATCATCAATGTCGTGACCAAACATGGACACCAGATCGATGGAGTGGAAGCCGAGGTTGAGGTCGGCAGCTTTGGCACCAAAGAGGGGCGCTTGAGTTTGGGTGCGGCCAGTGACTCGGGTATGGAATGGCTTTTGTCGGGGACCATCGGGCGTCGTGATGGCCAGGACCTGTACTTCGCCGAATTTGACGACCCGGCCACCAACAACGGTATTTTTGCCGACGGCGACCAGGTTGATTGGCAGTCGCTGCTGGGCAAGGTGTCGTACAAGGGGTTTCACCTTGAGACGGTGATGCAGTGGTACGACAAAAAAGTGCCGACGGCTCCCTGGGGAACGGTGTTCAACAACAATATCACCGAGACGATGGACAACCAGGGGTACGTCAGTGCCTCATACGAGGGCAGCGTCTCCGACCGCGTCGACTTGCTGGCAAAGGTGAGTTACAATTTTTACGACTACGAGGGCTCCTGGATCTACGACTATGCCGACGTTGGCGACCCTCCGGACCTGGTGACATCCATGGACGATTCCCACGGCAAGTGGTTGAACACCGAAGTGCAACTGAGCCGGCAGTGGCGCGAAAATTTGAAGGTTAGCGGTGGCGTGGAGTTGCGGGAGAATTTCCAGCAGGATCAGGCCGTTTGGGATGCCGATCCGTTCTGGTCCTACCTGGACGACGAACGGGATTCATCCAACTGGGGGGCCTATTTGCAGGGCAACTGGATGCTGCACCAGAAGCTGACTTTGGACGTGGGGGTCCGTCACGACGAATACCCGACTTTCGGCGGCACGACTAATCCCCGCGTGGCCTTGGTCACACGTCCGGCCCAAGGCTCTGTGGTCAAATTTCTCTACGGGTCGGCCTTCAGGGCGCCCAATCTTTACGAACTCTATTACCACGACAACGGTGCTTCGACCAAAGCGAACCTTGCCCTGTTTCCCGAAACCATTGAAACCTTCGAAGTGGCGTGGGATCAGCAAATTGGCGAAGACCTGCACACTGTGGTGTCGGTATTCTCCAACCAGATTTCGGACCTGATCGATCAGGCCGAGGATCCGGCTGACGCGTTGCTGCAGTACACCAACAGCGGCCAGGTGAATGCCCAGGGCTTCGAGATGGAAGTCAACGGCCGGCACGAAGGTGGTTGGCGGCATCGGTTGAGCTATAGCTATCAGTATTCGGACTACGAAGATGGCTCGGGCATTCTGACCAACTCGCCTCGCCATCTGGCCAAATTCAATCTTATGGCGCCTTTGCAAAGCGCAGATTTCAGGGCGGGTCTGGAAATGCAATATTCCAGCCGGCGCCTGACCTATATGGGTGACTATGCCGATGGATTTTTATTGACCAACCTGACTTTAACCAAGGACTTCGTACGGGCGGGAGTGAAAATACAGGGTGGCGTGCGCAATCTCTTTGATGAGGATTACGGACATCCGGGTGGCGTCGAACACGCCCAGAACGTGCTCTGGCAGGATGGTCGGTCGTTCCGGCTTTCCGTGGCGATCGGTCGCTAGAATCGTGAATAAAAAGTTGGGGTACAGGGCAGGAATCGGGAAAACCGGAGGGGTATCAGCGGCAGCATTGTCGTTGGTATTGCCGCTGGTTTTGTCGTTGCTGTTGCCAGTCGCTTCAACCCGGGCTGGGGATGCCACCGATATAGCAGAAGAAAAAATCGTGGCGGCCTATGTCTACAACTTCTGCAAATATGTGACTTGGCCGGCCGACCAGGCCAAATCCATTCAGTTGGGTGTCCTGGGTGGGGATGGGACCGAGTTGGAAATTTTTCAATCTCTAAATGGCAAGACCGCTGGCGGCCTGCCGTTGAACGTCGAAGGCGTGGAAATACCGCCAGTGCCCCTCGGTTTTCGTGTGATCTATATTCCCGGCTGCGAGTCCGAAATGGTCAATGGCGTATTGACAGCCCTGGCTGGCGAGCCCGTCCTGACCGTAAGCCGGTGCGATGATTTTTGTAAAAACGGCGGTATGATCGGCCTGGTCAATGTCCGCGGCAAGATCCGCTTCGAGGTGAACAAGATCGCCGCCGATGCAGCCGGCATCACCATCAGTTCCCAAATTCTGAAATTGGCTGTTGAAGTGATCAAATAGGTCGGTGGTCCCTATAGGATCGCCACACTTTTGATCTGTGCCCAGACAGATTTCCCCGGCTTCAACTCCAAAGTCTGGGCCGACCGTCCCGTGACCGACGCCAATAGGATCGTCTCACCTATCCGCAACCTCACCACGACTCGTGCCTGATCATCAGGCAGCACATCGATCACCTCGGCCGGCAGAATATTCAGGATACTCGTACCCGCCGACGGTGCCAGAGCCAGGCTCACGTCCCGGGCGTGTATGCGCACCCGGGCCTTAGCGCCTTTGGCCAGGCCGCGATCACTGACCAGCAACTGCCCGCCAGCAAATTCCAGGCTGGCCAGATGGAATTCGTCATCAATCTGGCCAACGGTGGCCGTGACAACAGCGCCGGCATCTTCTCCGTGGGCCAGCCCAGGTTCGGGCGCCGTCAGCAGTTCCACCAGCGGCCCCTGATTGGTCACTTGGCCATTCTCCATAAGCACCAGCCTGTCGGCCAGGCGGGCCGCTTCATCCACGACATGGGTGACGTACAATATGGGTATGGCAAACTCGTCGCGCAGGCGTTCGAGCAGGGGATAAATCGCGCGCCGGGTCGAGCGGTCCAGGGCGGTCAGTGGTTCGTCCAGTACCAGCAGGTCCGGACTCTTGAGCAGAGCCCGCCCCAGCGCCACGCGTTGGCGCTCGCCGCCGCTGAGGGTGCCGGTGCCGCGCTCAAGAAGGGCGGCCAACCCCAGCAGCTCGACCACTTCATCCCAGGTCACCCGGCGCCGGTCAACCGGAGTCCGGTCCCAGGCAAAACGCAAGTTGCCTGCCACATTCAGGTGGGCAAAAAGTTCTCCGCTCTGAAACACATACCCCAAGGCGCGCTGGTGCAGGTGCAGGGTCGTCACAGCATCCTGCCAAACACAGGGCCCCACCCGAACGGTGCCCTGGAAATCGGATTCCAGACCGGCGACGCAACGCAATAGCGTCGTTTTCCCACAGCCGGATGGGCCACAAATCGCCGTCAATCCCGTCGCCGGCAAATCCAGATCAAATGCCAACCGGAAATCGCTGGCCTTCGACCGTTGCAGCGTGCCTTGCAGTTTCAGGCTCATGTGCGCACCCCCGAATACCGCCGGTTGACCAGATGTACGACCAGTAGCAAGGCGAACGAGAGCACCAACAACCCGCCCGACATCAAGTGCGCCCGCCCATAAGCCAAAGTTTCCACATGGTCATAGATGGCGATGGACAGCACCCGCGTTTCGCCGGGAATGTTGCCGCCAATCATGAGCACGACACCGAATTCACCCAGGGTGTGGGCAAAACCCAACGTGGCGGCGGTCAGGAATCCGCGCTGCGCCAAGGGCAAGGCGACCTTGAAAAACCGATCGCGCGGGCTGGCGCCGAGAGTGGCGGCGGCTTCGAGGGGGCCGCGACCGACAGTCAGGAAACCATCCCGGATGGGTTGCACGACAAAGGGCAGGGAGTAGATGACCGAACCGATGACCAGGCCCGCGAAAGTGAAGGCCAGCGGTTGGCCGCCCAGGGCGGTCATCATCTGGCCGACGGGGCCGCGGGGGCCCAGCAGCAACAGCAGGTAGAAGCCGAGCACGGTTGGCGGCAGTACCAAGGGCAGGGAAACCAAGGCGTCGATGGCCGGCCGAAATCGCCGCCGGGTCATGGCCAACCACCAGCCCAAAGGCGTGCCGATCACCAGCAAGACCAATGTGCTGACCAGAGCCAGTTTCAGGGTCAGCCAGAGGGCGGCCAGGTCTTGCGCGTTGAGCATCATGGGGCCGGTGTCCGGTAGCCAAAATCACGAATGATGGCGCTGCCCTCATCGCTCAGGACATAGGCCAGAAATGCGCGCGCCTCTAGTTGAGCGTTCTGCAGCACAACAACTTGCTGGACGATGGGGTCGTAGAGGTCCCAGGGTACGATGACCTTCGTACCGAGTTTCAGGTCTCGGCCAGAGCGCTGGGCCGCCACGATCTGGGACCGCGCCACGAGACCCAGCGGCGCTGCACCTGTGTACACGAATTGCCAGGTCTGGCCGACGTTTTGTCCGCGCACCAGGCGGTCTTCCCAGGCCTCGAAGCGATCGATGTTCTGCAACAGTTGCACGGCGGCCCGACCGTAGGGCGCCAGATCCGGGTTGGCGATGGCCAGGCGCGCGCCTTCATCCTGGACAATCTGGTCGAGCAGCAACTCCACCACTTGATGACCACCCGGATTGGGCAGCGGGCGCTGGCCCACCAGCATCAGCAGGCCAATGGCGTACGAAGTGCAGTCCTGCTCATCCACCATTCCATTGGCCACCAATTTCTGCGGCCGCGCACTATCGGCGGCGAAGAACAATTCGCAGGGGGCACCGGCCTTGATCTGGGCGTACAGTTGTCC
>DAOVTU010000239.1 GCA_030632925.1 Candidatus Krumholzibacteriia bacterium
ACTGCACCTGCTCGAAGTAGCTGCAGGTCACGCCACCGGCGTTGGCCAGGAAATCGGGGATCACGAAGATGCCGCGTTCTTCCAGCACCGCGTCGGCCTCGGGCGTGGTCGGGCCATTGGCCCCTTCGGCGATGATCTTCACCTGTTCGCTGATCTGGCCCACGTTGGCGCCGGTGATCTGGTTTTCCAGGGCGGCCGGCAACAGGATATCGACGTCGCGCGTGAGCCACTCGTCGCCGGGCAGCACCTCGTAGCCCTTTTCCTTGGCCTTGGTCTTGTCGATGCCGCCGAAGCGGTCGGTGATGCCCTTGAGTTCGGCCAGGTCCACGCCGCTTTCGCGGTGGAAGGCGTAGGTGGTCTGGTCAGCCTGGTCCCAGCTGGAAACGCAGACGACCTTGCCACCCATCTCGTGGTAAAGCTCGATGGCATACTGGGCCACGTTCCCGAAGCCCTGCACGCTGGCGGTGGTGGCGGAGGCCTTGATATCCATTTCATTCAGCGCTTCACGCAGGCAGTAGACCACGCCATAACCGGTGGCTTCGGTCCGGCCAAGAGAGCCGCCCATACCCACGGGTTTACCCGTGATCATGCCGGGGTAGTGGCCACCGTGAATGTGTTCGTATTCGTCCAACATCCAGAGCATGTGCTGCGGGCTGGTCATCACGTCGGGTGCCGGCACGTCGGCCACCGGCCCCACATTCTTGGCCAACTGGCGCACCCAGCCACGGCAAATCGATTCCTGCTCGCGAGCACTCAGATTGTGCGGGTCGCAGATGACGCCACCCTTGCCACCACCGAGGGGAATGTCGGCCACGGCGCACTTCCAGGTCATCCACATGGACAGTGCGCGCACGGTGTCGATGGTTTCCTGGGGATGAAAACGGATGCCGCCCTTGCCCGGGCCACGCGCATCATTGTGCTGCACGCGAAAACCCTGAAAGACCTTCACTTGGCCGTCGTCCATGCGCACCGGGATGCTGAAATGGAACTCGCGCAGGGGACTGCGCAGCAACTCACGGGTGCCCTGATCCAGGCCGATCAAATCAGCGATCTTATCGAATTGTTCTCTCGCCATTTCGAAAGGATTGAAGGACGCGTCGTGTGCCATGCCTGAACCTCGCTTGTGTATAACCCGCGTTATTTCGCGGCCGTTGCCATTCGGCAGAAGGGCCGAATCCATTCCCGAAATCTCACCATCACCGGCAGATCAGGCAAGAAGAATCTGCTACTCTTTGGGCGGCACCACGGCCCCCGGCCGCAAGATGACTCCCTGGCTCGACCGGCCATCGATCAGAATCGTCATGGCATCTTCCAACGCAATGTGCCGCAGATACTTGCCTTCCGACTCGACAGGCTGTTTGTCCAACCAATCCCAGTCCAAACGGCCGTTGCCCTGGGTGGAATTGACAGTCAGGTACCCGACCTGGAAGCTGGTCAGATTCTGGAAAAAATGAGTGCCCTGGCTCGGCGTTACCTTGAAGTCGTCCAGATCGGTCTCCACGATGACTCGGGCTCCGGAAATCTGGTCCCAACGCACTGGAATTCCGAGCCAACGATCAGACGAGCCCCAACGTCCCGGCCCCACCAGAAGGTAGGGTCGCGACTCGTCCACAAAGCGCCGGTTGAGGGCGCCAATCTCGGCGGCAATTTCCATGGTTTTGCCGCGTTCAAACGACTGGCGTGGGACATAGATGATGTCGCGTATTTCATCCTGACGGCCATTGCCCAGGGCTACATCAGTGGCCACCAACGCATCGTCACTGGCCAGAAGTTCCGGCGAAATATCGGGCGCATCGTACCCCACGGCCAAGGGCCGTATCTGCAGGAATCCGAATTGATGCGGTCGCAGTTCTCCATCACCGAGCACCACGGCAAATTCGATTTCCACCTCGGCACTCATGGTGCGGCGGCCCAATTCCAGCAACAGTTTCAGGATTTCCGCCAGAGGAAACAAATCCGATTTGAGGATGTGGGCAAAAGAAACCAGGCGCGTGCCTTCACGATGGATGCCATCGTATATCATGTTGTTTTCCGGTGAAAAAACCGAACCCAGTGGTTCCAGGGTGCCGTGGCGTTCGGCATCCTCAAGGTCCAGCAAGGAAAGATTGAAGTCGTCGCTTTCGCGTGGGTAGGAATCCGCATCGCTCACGTCGACCGCATAAAATTTGCGCTGCGAAATTTTCAACCAATCGGCGATGGTGCCAAACTGTGGCAATACCGTGGGGTTGGCCGGGCTGAAGCGCAGGGCCTTGCCACCCTCAACCACCGTACGCCCGAGGCCCAGCGCCACCGCCGCGATGCCATCCTGCGGATCCATGCCGTGGGCCGGGTAAAAATTCGTGGAATTGGCCACGCCCGAGAAGTGGGGATAGTCGTGGTTTTCGTACCGTTGTCCCACCATCTGTTGGATGATGACGGCCATTTTTTCTTCTTCAATGCGATTGCTCGTCGCTTCGATATAGCCCTTGGCCGCCCGCGAATAAGCCGAGGCAAAAACCAGCTTGATGGCGTCGCACAACTGGTCCAGACGCACGCGCAGGTCGTCGTGACTATTGGCCAGCATATAAGTGGAGTAGACGCCGGCAAAAGGCTGGAACTGGCTGTCCTCCAACAGGCTCGAGGAGCGCACTGCCAAGGGGTAACGCACCTGCTCCAGAAAGGCCTCCAGATCCCCGTAAATTTCCGGAGGCAGTTTGGCATCCAGGAAGCACTGGTTGATGGACTGGTCGTCCATGTCGCTCAGCACATTTTCGCGCAAGTCACCCTGTTGCATGAAGGTGTCGAACACATCGGTGCCCACCACGGCGGTCGGCGGCACCTGGATCAACGTGCCCTGAAAGCGGTTGGTCACGCCATAGCGGTACAGGATCGAGTTCATGAAGGCCAGGCCACGCCCCTTGCCTCCCAGGGACCCACGCCCAATACGCACGAAGGCGTTGCTGGTATCGAAATGGCGCCGCGAGAAGTCGGCCACCACGCCGCGATGGCTTTCGGCCCGGAAGCGACTGATGATCTTGATCAGATACTCCCGCAACTCTTCGTCATTGCCAAACGCCGTCACTTTCACCGGCCGCAATGAGGCCGCCAAACCAAATTCGGTGCGGGCCCGCAACCAGTTGCTGAAATGGTCGTGGCTGGCGTGATGCCGGATCGATTCTCCAGGCACGTTGCGCAACAGCACCGCCAGGGTCTTCAGATCCGGAGCCCGCCCCACCTCGGTGCCATCGGCCTGCCGAAAAACGAAATCGCCAAAGCCGAAATTCTCCAGCATGAATAGCCGCAGTTCCTTCAGCAATTTGCGGCTCTTCTTGTGGATGAAGCCCGCGCCGATCTCCTCGGCCACCGCCGCCAGATCCTTGTTGGTCGACTGCAACACCGCCGGCGTGTGGGGATCCACAAACTTCACCCGCCGGATGAACTCCACTCCGGCGTCCTCATTCTCTTCGCCCTTCCAGGGAAAACGGCCGTCGGAAATCACACCCAGCAGCGAATCCTTGAACTCGCGATAATAGTCCCAGGCTTCCTCAAAAGTATTGGCCAACAGGATCTTCGGCCGCGCGCGCAGGCGCAATAGTCTATGGCTGAGATTGATCCCCTCCACCATCAGGCTCTGGGTCTGGTTCAGCACCTCGGTGTAGATCAACGGCAGGTACGAAGAATAAAAACGCACTGAATCTTCGATCAGAAGAATGCAACGCACGTCACCATAGCGGGTATCGTGGGCCACATTCTGGCGGTCCTCGCAATACTTGATCATCCCCAACAGCAAGCGCACGTCGCCACTCCACAGAAAGTAGCGATCGATACAAGCCACTTTTTCCTTGTCCTTGGCCTGCAGGTGTTGCAACTCACGCGGATTGAAACTGAGGTTGTAGATGGGAAGGTCAGACTCACGCTGTTTGATCAGGGTCGCCAGTTGGGTGGCGTCCATATCGCCCAGACGCGACATGGTGATGACCATGTCAAAGCGCCGGGTATCCATCAGGCGCAGGGCTTCTTCGCCGGTCGAAGCGCGGGTCACATGGGGCGGAAAACTCAGATTCAGCTCGCGGTATTCACTGAGCAGCAGTTCGGTCAGGCGGCCGCCCTCTTCAAGGGTGAAGGCGTCGTACATGCTGGCCACCAGCAAAATTTCCTGCACCCGAAAGGGCATCAGATGACCAAAACCGGCAAACGAACTGGTCGTGCGGCTTTCCGAAGCTTGCGGCATGTGGTGGTGACCTCACGGCTGAAAGGCGGCTATTGTGATTCAGGGCAACTGCTTTGATGGCAAAAACGTAGCACAGCAGCCATGCCTGAGCCACTCTTTTGCCAGCTCAAAAGCCCAGCGAAAATCCGATGACCGTCTGGCCCCCGCGTCGGCTCTTCTGCTCGCCATCAGGGGAAGCCGATTCCAGCTCGTGCAGTTCCGGCACGACCCAACCCGCAAAGGCCCCGATCGTGGCGCCCGCAATGATGTCGGTCGGGAAATGCATGCCGGCGCTGTAGCGCAGGTAACCGGTGGTTGCTGCGGCGGCCAGGCAACCACCCCAGATCCAGTCATTTGCTGAGCTGCCCGGATGCAAGCGGGAATGCACCGTGGCCAAAAACACCAGCGAAGCAAAGGCCGATGAAGTGTGCCCCGAAGGAAACGAACGCTGGGCCGTGTGGGACATTTTCAAGCTTTGCGGGATGTCCGGATTGTCGTTGTAGACAAAGGGCCGCGAGCGTCCAAATACGTTCTTCAGCAGGTAGGTCAGTCCGCCGTTGATCAGATGGGTTTCGAGATACATGAGCCCGATCACATCGGCCTGATCGCGGCCAGGCTCGCTGAACATCAGGGCCAGCGGCGCTGCAACACTTGCGATCTTGGTGTAGTCGCTGGCCCGGTTTGCGCCCGGCGACCAGTTGTCGACCGCGGTGCGATCCAGGCCGTTCAACCCGGCCGGGTCCAAGGCGTCAATGTCTTCGGGCGTCAGGGGTTCGTAAGCCTGATCAGCCCAATACCCCAAACCGAATAGCCCCACGCCCATGGCCCCGAGGGCCAGGTCCGTATCGCGGTCAAAATCATACTCGGGCGTCTGGGCCGCCGCGGACCAGGCACTGGCCGCCATCAGCAGAATCACCACAATGGACATGTACCGGGCACCAAGCACGTTGACTCCTTATAAAAAATCCCCGATCAGCAAAAGCCGACCGGGGATACATAACACATCCAAAGGGATGCCGCCCTAGGCTTTGAACTCCACGCCCTGGGCCAGATGCACTTCGCCACCCCAGTTGATGGTATTGGTCTGCCGGCGCATGTACAGCTTCCAGGAATCGGAGCCGGACTCGCGTCCACCACCGGTTTCCTTCTCGCCGCCAAAGGCGCCACCAATCTCGGCGCCACTGGTGCCGATGTTGATGTTGGCAATACCGCAATCACTGCCGAGATAGCTCAGGAAGGCTTCGCCCTCGTTCACACTGTCGGTGTAGATCGCGCTGCTCAGGCCCTGGGGCACATCGTTGTGCAGCTTGAACGCCTGCTCGATCTTCTTGTACTTCATCACATACAGGATCGGGGCGAAGGTCTCGTCCTGGACGATCTGGGCCTTGTTCTCGATCTCGATGATGGTCGGC
>DAOVTU010000192.1 GCA_030632925.1 Candidatus Krumholzibacteriia bacterium
CAGGCGAAGGTCTTTTTCTGTGCCGGTGTGCCTTTTGAACGGGGCTTGGTGCCCAAAATTGAAGGGATGCCCTCGTGCCCCACTCTGGCTGGGACGCGGCCTGTTGCCGGTGGCACCGCTCATGGGTACAGCAATGGGCACGGCCACGACCACAGCCACGCCGACGATATTGATCCACACACCTGGCTGAATCCCATTCAGGCCATGGCGCTGGCGGACACCATTTGTGAGCGTTTCAGCGATTTATTGCCGGTACATAAAGACGATTTCGAATCTCGGCGGGACCTGCTCAAGAGCAGACTCGTGAGCCTGGATGCTGAGATCCAGCAGACCCTGGCACCTTTTGACGGCGCCGAATTCTTTGTTTTTCATCCGGCCTATGGCCACTTTGCCCGGCGTTATGGCCTGGTGCAGGTGGCGGTCGAGGCCGGCGGTCGCGAGCCCAGTGCGCGGCAATTGGCCACTGTCATTGACCAGGCCAAGGCGGCTGGCGCCCAGGTGATCGTGGTGCAGCCGCAGTTCAGCCGGCGCTCGGCCCAGGCCATCGCCTCAGCTGTCGGTGCGGAAATCCTTGTGCTGGACCCCTTGGCAAAGGATTATGAGGCCAACCTGCGGCACATAGCCGCCTCACTGGCTTCAGCTTTGGGAACCCAACCATGACCACCGAAACCAAAACCGCAACGTCGATCATCGCCTGCCATGATCTGGCCTTCGGGTACGAGAACAAGCCGCTGCTGCAGAAGGTGAACATCGCCATTCCGCAGGGCGACTTTGTCTGTGTGGTGGGGCCCAATGGCAGCGGTAAAACGACGCTGTTGAAACTGGCGCTGGGGTTGTTGCAACCAACCAGTGGCCAGATCGAAGTTTTTGGCAAGGCCCCGCGCCATGCCCGTGGGCGCATCGGTTATGTGCCTCAGCATCCGCGGTTGGACCCCCTGTTTCCCGTCAGCGCTTTGGATGTGACCCTGATGGGGCGCCTGGGTCGTGCGCCCTCTTTGTTGAGTTGGCGTGGTAAGGATCAGGAACGCGCCCGGCAGGCCTTGGACGAAGTAGGTTTGGGCGACCGGATGGATCACCATTTTGCGGCTTTGAGCGGTGGCCAAAAGCAGCGCGTTTTGATTGCCCGCGCCTTGGCCGGCGATCCGGAATTGTTGCTGTTGGATGAACCGACTGCTGGTCTGGATGCCCACGTTGAAGAGGGCTTCTATCGCCTGCTGGAAGAGTTGAACAAGCGGTTGACCATCGTGCTGGTTTCCCACGACCTCGGGTTTGTTTCGGGCTTCGTCAAAAGTGTCATTTGCGTGGGCCGAGATGTGCTCGTGCATCCCACCAGCGAGATCACGGGCGAGATTATCGCCGATCTGTATGGCAGCGACATGCGCCTTGTGCGCCACGACCACCGTTGCAGCGAGGAGGGCCACCAGTGCTAGCCTTCCTGGGGACGGCCTTCTTTGACGCCGTGCGCGATCACCACTTCATGCAGTACGCGTTGTTGGCCGGGGTGCTGGCCAGTGTTTCCTGTGGTGTGGTCGGCAGTTTTGTGGTCATCCGGCGGATCAGTTATATCGCCGGGGGCATTGCTCACACGACCCTGGCCGGGCTTGGGGTTGTGCATTACCTGCAGGTGGTGCACGGGTTTACAGCCATTTCGCCTATGGGTGGAGCGGTTATTGCAGCGCTGCTGGCAGCGGCGATCATCGGCTGGGTGAGCCTGCATTTGAAGCAACGTGAAGACACGGTTATTGGTGCGGTGTGGGCCATGGGCATGGCTATTGGCGTGGTATTCATCAGCCTGACGCCTGGTTATACGACGGACCTGATGAGTTATCTGTTTGGCAACATTCTGATGGTTTCGTCGACGGACTTGTGGCTGATCGCGGCCCTGGACGTTTTGGTATTGGTGGTAGTCGCCCTGTTCCATAAGCAGCTTTTGGCTGTGTGTTTCGACAGCGAGTTTGCGGCCTTGCAGGGTGTGCATATCAATCGGTTTTATTTTTTATTGCTGGGGCTGACGGCGTTGACGGTGGTGCTGTTGGTTTCGGTGGTGGGCATTATTCTGGTGATCGCGCTGCTGACTTTACCGGCGGCCATGGCCAATCTTTTTGCGCGGCGGTTGTGGCAGATGATGGCCATCGCGACGCTGATTTGTGCGTCCTTGACGACGTCTGGTTTGGCGTTGAGTTATGCGCCGGATTTGCCTGCTGGTGCGGTGACGATATTGCTGACTGGAAGTGCGTTTTTTGTGACGGCCTTGTTGAGGCGCCGGTAGAGGTCCCGGCACCTGCCCAAGGCCGTCCAACATCACCCGGCACGCCGCCCGGACTCTTTCGACATCGAGACGAAGCGAAGGTTATCGATCAACAATTCCCGGAACGATTTTTCGGTATTGGCCCGTGAAGAAATGAAGCACTCCCCGCACTGATTGTTTTTGACGAATTTTTCCAGCAACTCTTCCTGCGAATGGTACCGCGTCTTGGTGTGCATGGCACACGGCGTCATCGTGCCGTCCGGATTGACCACGAGGTACCGTTGGCCAGCCTGGCAACCGGGCGTGAATCCTGTCTTGTAGAAATCGTTGAAGCGCCGCATGACCACTTCGCTGGTCATGACGGTTTCGGAACCACCACCGGGCGCATAAAGGCTGGTGATGATCTCGTCCAACTCCTCGGTGTCGGCCGGATGCCGCAGGTTCAAGGTCTTGTTGTTGGTGCGCAAGTCGGTGTATGGCGAAAGGTTCAGCTTGGTCCCCCACGCCTTGGCCAGGACCGCGATTTCCGGCAGCAACCGATAGTTCGCGCGGTGGAAGCAGGCGTTCAGCACGATGTCGCCGTGGCCCATGGCCACCAGCTTGGGCACCAACTCGGACAGGTGGTCGAACAGCCCCGGAATACGCCGCCATTTGTCATGCCGGGCATCGGGAAAATCGATGGAGATGGAAAACTGGTTGGCGCCCGCCTCCCGCAATTCGAGATACTTTTCCCGCGTCAACAGCGAACCATTGGTGATGATGGCGATGAAAGGCGGACGGCCCGGCCGGTGGACGGACCTGACGATGTCGGCCAGGTCATCTCTCATCAAGGGTTCACCGCCGGCGATCTGCACCAGGGTGGGATCCAGATCCTGGCAGATCTTTTGGTAGACATCCGGGCCCACCGGATGGTCTTCCACCACGGGCCCCTTGTCGCAGTGCAGGCAGTTGGCAGTGCAGTTGTGGGTCACTTCCAACGAAACGCACAACGGCCGGCCGCTCCTGATATTCCGCACGGCCTTGACGGCGGATTTGAACACCATGGCCGCCGAGTAGACCTTGAGATCCGGTTGCTCGGCTGTCTTTGGGTTGGCCTTGCCGGCCAGCCGCACCACCAGCTTGCGCGACAGCTCCAGGATCTTGCGGAAGTACACCAGCAGAAGCATCACGCCGAAGGTGGCGAGCACCAGCCAGGTGGGTGGATTGAAATGGTATCCGGCCAAGGTCAGCAGGCAGTAACGAGGAAACCTGCCGAGGGCCAAAGCCGCCAGGTACTTCGGCAGCGGATACTTCGAAGCAAAAACCAGAAACTTGAACGGGAAGAACGGGATCGGTGAGAACCCGGCCACCGCCAGGGTCAGGAACGGGGTCTTGTAGAACCAGTGATTGGCCCGCGCGTAGGAATTCTTGTCGCGGTACCGATCAGCCGATCGCTTCAGATTCAACACCGGAGCGAAGACCTTGTAGTCGATGAATCCGGCCGCCAGGGTGCCCAGAGTTGCGGCCAACGCGATGCCCCAGATGTTCAAACCTGCGGTGCCGTAATCGACCAGCACCGGCTCGTGGGGAAACAGCGAGATGGCGCAGTTGGCGGGAATGGAATACAGGAACACCGTCAGCATCGGGCTGGCGTAGGGTGCCAGCAGCCAAACCGAAGTGCCCAGGATGGCCAGCAGGACCATCAATGCTCCGAAGATGTAGGTCTTCAGGGACATCTGGTCATAGGTTGGTGGGTCGGTCCCCTCCGTTGGCCTGGTGTTTTTGGGCTGAGGCCCTGTGGCAGCTTGTGTAGGAGCCTGGAGCACCGCAAAGCCCGTATCGTTTGTCGACATGATAGCCCTCCTTTTTCATGGTTAGTCCATGCTGGGAGGGCGCAATTTGGGGACCGGAACGGGAGTCGCTTTTAAAAACAATGCCAACTCGTTGGCAGGCAAAAGACGGCGGCGGCGGGGGGTATGCGGTGCACTTCGATGTTGAGCAGTTTCGTGTGCACCAATCCGTACTTTGTTGTATGCAGAAGGTGAAACGAGATAATGGGTCGCCAGAAAAAAGTGCGTCGCTTAAAAAGCGGCGCACTTCAATCTCTTGTCGTATCCGGATCCACAACCCATCCGAATAGTTGGTGGAGACGGCGGGAATCGTTTTTTCTATTGAATCCGCGATTCACCGACATTGGACACGATCCCACCATACACCTAAATATTTCACACTATACAAGAGGTTTTTTATCTTTTATACTATCCCTATCTGTTTTTTGGCCCCACACACGATCTGGAGCGACACTATATGTTCCCCCGCCACTTGCTGCTAAGCCTGATCACGACCGCCTTGTTAATCAGCACTCCGGCCTTGGCCATCGACCCCTACGTCGACTCGGGCCTGACCGCGGTCACGCCCCGCCCCGACACCGATCTGGTCATTGTGCGGGAAAAATTCTACGGAGCCGGTGGTATTGATTTGAGTGCCTACGGCATCAGCGGCGGTCCTCACACCTACGTGCAGTCACTTTATTTCCGCATGTATGTCGACGGCCAGACCAATACGGAGGACTCGTACGCCGGGCTGGTCGTCCTGCCCGAGTCGGTCACTATTTTGGGAATTATCAGCGACGAAATAATCCTCGGCGGCAGCGCCGACGATGGTGTTCTCACAGAAACGGATCTGATCTTTGCCGTCGGAAGTAATCCCGATCAGTACTCGGAGCAAGACCGTGGGTTTGAATCCAGCGGCAACAACGCCGAGTACGTCGGCATCATCGACGCCCACACTTTTGCCTTTGCCCTGAACATCACCGGCGGCATGGATGACTTTCGGGTCATCATTGACTACGGCGATTCTTTCGCACCGGACCTGAGTTTTGATGTGCTCGCTCTGGATGTCACACCGCCTCTGGATTCCCAATTGTTGACCGGCATTCTGGTCGGAAACACCACTGACGGCCTGGTTTTTGGTAGCGGTGACTATGGTGAAGCGGCCAGCTTACAGAATATCCCCTTGAATTCGACCACCGCCGCGATCCCCGGCACCGCCCTGCCGTTTCAACCCGACGCCAGTCTGTATATTGCCCGCGATACCAATGGAGATACATTCGTCGACAGCTACGACACCAATCTGGATGTGCCGCTGCCCGGTCAGTTTATTCTCGACACGAACCTGTCCAACCCGCGCGGCATCTCCGAGCATACCAACGGCCTGGTCTACTGTGCTGGTCGCGACGGCGGTTTTGCAGTGATTGATCCGGTGGCCCGCACGGTCGACACCACCTTGATGGATAATCTGGACGGAAGTGTCATTGATGCCACCAACCTGCCGGGGCACGCGGAAATCTTCGTAGTCCGCAATGCGTCCGGACCAACCCAAATTGATGTGGTTGACCCATCGATTCCCCTGGTTATCAATACTTTCGCCCTCGCTTCCCCGACCAGCCCACAGGCCATCGTCGATGGCAGTGACGGACTATTGTATATCCTGGGCACAACCACGATCGGCTGGATCGATGCTGCCGGCGGCAATTCCGGTTCGCTTGACCTTAACCCACCAACCGGCTTCTACGATGGCATCACCAGTCGCGCGGGCACCAACCTGCTCTATCTGCTGCGCGACACTTCCGGCGATTCGAAGATTGATGTGTTCAACATCACGACCCAACAGATCACTTTCGATTTTGCCACTCTGCCCGCTATCACCAACCCCGCAGCGATCACTGATGGCCCGGACGGATTGCTCTACGCCATCGGCGCCGGCTTCAGTCAGCCCGCCGGATACTCGGTCGTTGATGCGGTCTCCGGCACCGTCGTGTACTCCCACAATATCATGGATTTTCCCGGCACCTACCGCTCCCTTACCGGGCTACTGCCCCAACCGTCGGCAGTAGGAGATGAAGAGCCCGTACCCGGCCTCGGACTAAAGCATCTGGCCTGGCCCAATCCCTTTAACCCGCAGGTTGAAATTCGGTACGAACTGGCCCAGGCCGGAGCCGTTCGAGTACGGATTCTGGATGTCCGTGGACACTTGTTGCGGGTCTTGAAAGATGGCCCGGCCGCCGCTGGTTGGCAGTCGTTGACCTGGGATGGAAGAGATGATGGCGGACGGGGGCTGCCTTCGGGGAC
>DAOVTU010000577.1 GCA_030632925.1 Candidatus Krumholzibacteriia bacterium
AAGATGGCTGGCTGACAAAACTCAGCTGATCGACTTCGACGGAGCGAAGGCAAGGGCAATGGAATGCCAAATTTGACCCGATGGAAAAGGATTTCCATCGGGTCATTTTTTTGTCCGCCAGTGTCACTTTTTGGTGACTGGGTGTGAGCTGGGCGTATCAGTGGTGTGTCTGATTGGTGACAGGTTTTCGTCGCGTGAAGGGCACAACGGACCCGTGTTCAGACGATCAGAAAATTTATGTCCTTGGGAGAGAGGCGCTTAACGCAAATGTGCCGTTTTTACCACTTCTGGGCGCAGGTTTTGATATTGGTAAAGGGTGTCCATTTGGGCACAAAGCATGATTGGACCGTGAGCTGGAGCACTTCCGGCGCGGCAAATTTCCCGGGGGGTAGTGATAATGAAGAAGCTGATTTTTTTGATGATGGCCCTGATCCTCATCGGTCTGGCTGGTTGTTCGGAAGAGGACGTGCTGGCGCCCATCTCCGGCACTGGTGACGACATCACCGCGGCCGAAGACAAAGGCAACGACATCGAATTCCAGGACGGCAAGACTCCGCCCGCAGGCCTGGTTGCAGTACCGGTTGGCGATGGCGACCTCAACTGCTGGCCGTTCACCGGCAGCTCGTTCAACGGCATGGGCGTCGATCCGGTGAACCTGATTTTCACCGGCAACGCAGATCCCATGCAAATTCGCGAAGCGCTGTTGAGCCTGGACGGCGACCGTTCCGTGCTCGGCCTGCCGCCTGCGTATCCTTTCGATCAGCAATGGCATGACGCCCTCGGCGGCGGCGTGCAGACCAGCTACGACGACCAGGGCGGCTGGTTGGGCTCGGTTATCCAGCTGACTTTGGGCAACTACGAACCGGTGCGTTTCCATCTGCGCCTGTTCCGCACCGGCGCAACCACGGCCGCGGGCGAACCCATCACCATGGGCGCAGCCCATTTTGAAGTGATGATCCCGGGCACCAGCGAGCACCAGGTGCTGAGCTGGGAAGTGGCTGAGCAGATCGTGGCCGGCGACATGATGCGTTCGGGTCTGCTGGACCCGTCCATTCACATCGGACAGACCGGACAGATCAACGACGCGCCCAGCTGGCGCACCATTGATCCTTCGATCTACAACGGCCTGCCGGCCGAGCTCATCTACCTTATTGGTGGACCGCCTCAGCCGCAGGAAGGCCCCGTGCCCATCGCCACCGATGGCCATGCGACGACCATTCACCTGGCCGGTGCCCTGCCCATCACGCCGATGGAATATTCGGCAACCGCCTCGATCGAATTTGGGCAGTACATTCCGCGCCCCTTCTGCAGCACTGGTCCTTACGACTGGCTGCACATCACCGGCGGCGTGGATTTCGAGACCACGGTGATCGTCGATGAAGAAGGCCGCTATTCCTACAAGGGAGGCTACACCGGTACGATCTTCGCCTTGCCGATCGACATCAGCACCGGCCAGCCGGTGGGCGATGAATTCTACGCCGATGTGCGTGGGTCGCAGCAGGGCTGGATGACTTCACGCAACGCGCGGGTCATGGGTGACGACCGCAAACTGAGTCATGAGGACGGCACCCAACTGAACAACATCACCCTGCGGGTTGGTGAAAACGGAGCCTACAGGTACACCGAGCAAAACCGGTGCCTGACTGATTAGTGCGCGAGGGGAGGGTGGGGCCGGCAGGGAAACCTGCCGGCCTTTTTTTGGGTTCCGTGTTGGTGGTCCCGCCGCACAAAATGACAAAACAGGATAATTGTGGTATGGTATAGCTCTGATTGCCTCGCCCACCCACTGCGGGCCTTTCGCCCGGAATGAGAGGTGTCCCACAATGCTGAATAGCCACCGTCTGCTCTCCTGCCGTTGTAGCATTCTGCTCTTGGTTTCTGTCTTCTTGATGCTTAATGCACCCGCCGTCGAGGCGTCATTGGAGACCTGTCAACTGCCGTTGCGCTTCGAACCCAACGAAGGTCAAACCGCCGACCAATACGATTTTCTGGTGGTGGGCCGTGGCCTGACCGCCCATCTGAACGGCGAAGGGTTTGCGATCGGCCTGGTTGATGGCACCAGTTTTAGCACCCGCTTGCTGGGGGCGAATACGGCGGCAAAGGCTGAGGGGCTCGACCCGATTTCCGGGCGCACCAACTACCTGCGCGGCAGTGATCCGGCCGATTGGATACGTCACGTGCCGGCTTTCAGCCGTGTGCGGTATGCAGAAACTTTCCCCGGCATCGATGTGGAATACTACGAGAGCGGCGGCGCCCTGGAATACGATTTCATCGTGGCGCCCGGCGCCGACCCTTCGCTGATCGGGTTCCAGCTGGAATCTGCGGCGGGACAGGTTCTGATCCCATCAGTCTCACCGGATGGCGGCCTGGACCTCGCGACCGATGGAGGCCGGATGAGCATTCACGAACCCGTCGCCTATCAAGTGATTGCCGGTCAGCGCGCTCCAGTGGTGGTGGCCTTCGACCAACGCCCTGATGGAACCATTGGCTTCAGCCTGGGCTCCTATGATCCCGCTCTGGCCTTGACGATCGACCCAGTCCTGTCGTTCAGCACCTTTCTCGGTGGCAACGGCACGGACACCGGCTGGGACATTGCGGTGGATTTTGAGGGCAACGCCTACGTCACCGGCGCCACCGACGCGACCACCTTCCCCACTACGATCGGCGCATTTGACGAGGTCGGACGTGTAGGGGGATTTTTTGATCAGGGCGATGTCTTTGTGGCCAAGCTCGACTCCACGGGCTCAAACCTCATTTATGGCACCTATCTTAGCGGCGGCGGCAACGATGTGGCCTATGGCATAGCCGTTGATCGCCAGGGCTGCGCCTACATCGTCGGCACGACCGACAGCGAAGATGATCCGGGCACTGCCGGAAATGAGGACTTTCCCGTGGTCAATGCCTTCCAGGCGACCTATGGGGGCGATACGGACCTTTTTGTGGCCAAGCTCAATCCCACGGGCACCGACCTGGTGTACAGCACCTATCTCGGTGG
>DAOVTU010000619.1 GCA_030632925.1 Candidatus Krumholzibacteriia bacterium
CCACGAAGTAGCGGTCGGCCTTGCTGAGGGTCTTGGGGAATCCCGCCTGCAGGAACAGGCGGTAGAGCAGGCCCACTTCGGCGGGTCCGGCCGGTTCGCAGACTGTGTACTGGCCACTGTGTTTGTCGGAGATCGTTGAACGCACGATGACCTGTTTGCGCTCGGAGTGGCCGATGGCCTGCACTTCCATTTGCTCGTGGCGTTGACGGTGGGGGAAGACCAACCGGTTGAAAGCGGCGCGGTCGTCGCCATCGGACATCAGGGCCTGCAGATCCGACAGTTCCACCATCTGGGTCGAACGCCGCTTGGGGTGGGCGAACATGCGCGCCAGCAGGCGGTCAAAGACATCCTGCAGTTGGGCGTCGGTGTCGTCAGCGCCAAAATAGGTGTTCCGGAACAGAGTGAAACGCGCGATTTCCGGCAGCCGATCCAGCTTATACAGGCGCGAAAGTTCTTCCAGAATATCCAGACGGGCTCGCAATGAGCCTTCGGGGTTACCGACACTCCACTCCTGATACCGATGAATGGCCCCGCGCAGGGCCAGGGGCATGAAATACCGATCCTGCAGCTCGTCCACGAACCTGGCCAGGGTTTCGACGAAGCCCATGCCCATTTCATCAACGTCGGCGGCGCTCATTTCGACCTGCAGCTCGGTGAACCATTTGCGAGCCTCGTCCACGCCGAGAGCTTCGACAAAGGATTCGAGAATCCAATCGCGCTCGAGGTATTCCTTCACCCATGGGTAGTGGCTGATGGTGTGCTGGTAGATGTTGCGCCACAGGGGCCGAATCAGCGACAGGGGGCCGGTGTATTCTTTCCAGCCGGTCAGGTTGTTTTGCACTGCGCCACGCCTGAAGTCGGGCTCGGGCACCAGAATATTATTCGGTGTGATCAGGCCCGGGATGATGCGTCGCTCGCTGTTGCGCCAGCCGCGCACGACCACGGTCATGGCCCGCACCATCAACTGGTGCCAGCGCATGCGCGATGGGGGCTGGGTGCCGGGACCGCGTACGGAGCTGAACTCGCGGATCTTTTCCCACACTGTCAGGTCACTCACATAGGCCATCGACAACGCCCCCAACTCTGGCCGGCAGCAGCCGAAAGTGGGCAGCATGGGGGTGCCGAAGGGGTAGCCGCGCAAGGCGATGTACCAATATATCGTGTGCGTGATCAGGGCCCGATCCATATCTTGCCGGATGATCAACTGTAAATCGAAGTGCTTGCCATTTATGGTGTTTACGCTCACTCGGTAACGTGAATCCTCATAGCGCGAAATGATGCGCGAGACGAATATACCGCCCGGGCCGATTTCCCGCAGGCAGACGTCTTCACCCTCGAAAGACAGGATGATCGACTGGCGCAGGAAGGTGGTGCCGATGAGCACTTCTTCGAGACGGGAGATTTCCAGATCGCTCAGGCCTTCCTGGAAAACGATTTTGCCCTGCCACGCGCTCGGCTCCATACCGATGTAGCCGGTCTGCAGTTTGGTCTCCAGCCAGGCCGAAAGTTTTTCCATTTCCTGGTCGGCCGCTGCCGCCAGCTTGGGGTCGTCCACGTGCAGGGTCCAACTGATGAGTTCTTCGCGGATGGGGCCGTAGAACTCGGGGTGGAAGCGGCCGAAGTCGGCCAACAGGTGGAAGATGTCCACGAATACCCGGCGCCGCTTTTCAGAGGTGGGCCACTGCAACTGGGTGCGGTAGGTGTGCAGCCGTTGGCGTAGGGCTTCAAGCCGTCGCGGTTCGATGGCGGCCCGTCCGATGGCTTCGAAACTTTCCTTGTCCAGGAAGGGCTTGCCGGACTCGATGAAAGCCGGCAAGTAGCGGTTGTAGTCGGCCACCGGTTGGTCGAGCACCAGCGCCTGGTAGGCGCGGCAACGCACTGACTTGACCGAGTGGTTGGCCAGGGCTTCAAGCCGCCGCCGAATGAGGGCACCCTGCTGTGGACTGACGTGCTCCAGTTCGCGATTCAACTGGTGGATGGCATCCTGAGCAGTGGTGGCGTCGCCGAACAGGGATTGGCGGCAGAGGTCGTCGACCATTTCCAACTGGCGGTCCACCCGGCCGGAGCGGGGTGGACCCGAGTACTGGCTGCGCGCACCGTCCGGCAGGATAATCTGTTCGCCGAAGGGGCCGAGGTCAGTGTCCCAACCGGCCCGGCAGGGGCTGAAGTTGATCAACTCGCTGTTGCCAACCCACAGCAGGGGTTGGCGCGCCATCAGGCCCAGATCAACGACCTGATCCTGCAGCTGGTATTCCAGATCCCCAATGCGCACGTGGCCGGACTTGCCCCAGCCGATGCGCAGGGTGCCGCCGTCTTCCTTGTTCTGCAGGCCGGATGGGGTGGCCAGGATCGAATCGTCCAACACGCCCAGATCGCGGGTAAACCAGCGCGGAATGCGCACGACAAAATCGCCCACCTGCACGCTGCGGATGTTGCTGCGGTACAGGGTGGCGATGACCTCGGCAAAGTTGTTGGCGATGGCCTTGCGCTTGTAGGTGCCCTTGGCTGTCAGTTCGCCCTTGTCGGCGCTGAAATCCCGGTCCAGGACCGCAAAATTGACGACCCGTTCGTAGGCGGCCAAACCCGGATTGGCCAAAGTCACGATCTGTTCGAAATATTCCCGCCGGGCCTCGTCGTCGGGCAACGAGTGCACCACTTCGGCCTCGAGGTCGGGCACGATCAGCAGGGTGTTGTAGCTGCGGCCGTCGCCGGCCAGGAAAGCGCGCTTGAAACCGGGCACCATGTCGAACAGCGAC